>NZ_JAUBTT010000070.1:0-48344 GCF_036705125.1 Microcoleus sp. B7-D4 | reverse complement strand
GGAACAATGGTGTCGGCGATCGCCACATTGGTTGCCGCACTCGGCCCACTGTTAGTGGCCGTAATTGTGTAGGTGACTGTCGAACCCGCAGCCGCAGTAGCGGGCCCGGTTTTGCGCGTAACTACATCGGCAATATTGTTCGTGATAGTGGTGGTGACTCTCGCATCCGGGCTGCTGCCGCTGTTGTTGGCGGGTACGGGATCGATCGTGTTGCTGCTGCTGAATACACTGTTTGTAATAGGGCCGAGTGTAGTTGGGGCCGTAACGGTTACGGTGCGGGTGGTGCTGGCCCCAACAGGTAAATTCGGAATACGCCAGGAGACCAGTCTCGTTGTCGGGTTGAAAGTGCCACTGCCGTCGGCACTGCCAAATACTGCCCCTCGGGGCAGTTGGTCTTCAACCAGCACGTTTTCGGCTGGGTTCGGGCCATTATTTACTGTCGTAATTGTGTAAGTAATGCTGCTACCCGGTGCCGCTGCAGCCGGGCCTTTTTTCGTTGTCGCAACATCTGCTGTAGTAGTCGGCACGTTTATAGTTTGGATCGACAAAGTGCGAATGTCGTGAATATTTGTTGCGTCTCCCGTTGAACCAGCAAAACCAAATTTGAATGTTGCCGGGATTTGCCCGTTTATTCCCTCTAAATTGCCAATGTCGATAATAGTCTCGCCCGGATCTGTAAACGAACCATTATTGTTGAGATCAAAGCTAACAGTAAGTTGACGGTTGGGCGTTGCAGAAGAAGTGGGAGGTTGCAAAATAACTTGAACTCTTCTTCTGGCTGGTTCGCGAGTGCTAGTAATGCTGTTGATTGGCGGACTTACGGGATTGGGAATATTATCTACTCCCCCCGGCACAAAGTTAGAAGTTAAAAACCGATATTGCGTAGCTTGGCTACCTCGAAGCGTTACCGAATCTGGTCTAGACCCGTCCGCAGTTCCGCCTATACGCCCTTCATTCTGAGTTGAAAAATTTCCGAATTCATCAAATCCAATTCCTAAATAACCTCCGAGTAAACCGGCCTGATTTTCGTTTATATTTTGGGCGTAGCCGAGAGAACCTCCATAGCCTCCAGCTTTTGTTGGCGTCACACTACCGTCAATTAAAAAGAAACTTATGCCGTCCCCTGTCAAATTATTGGATAAATTCGGACGTGCAGTGCCGTTGTAGGCAAATATATCGAAGACAATTTTAAGGCCACTGCTGGCTGGTACCGCACTGTTATAGATGGCAAAAGTAGATTGGTCAAAACTTCTTGAAGTTAATCTCAAAGCCCCGCTGCCGGGCGGGTCGATGTTCAAACCCGGAAAACTCTCCGTTCCGGTTCCTGCTGTTAAAGCTGGAAGGTCTGCCGTGCCGCTGACCCCAGATATCCAAGGCCCTATTAGACTTGCATCTTGAAAAGTTTCGTCAACTAAAGTAATGAGGACAGCGCTGTAAGTTTCCTGCGTTTTTGTTTCAAATGCTATTGCGGTTTTTACTCGTCCTGCTGTAACATTTAATTTCCAGTTTCCTCCTAACTTTGCACTGCCAATTAAATTGTTGGAAGCGGCTATATTTGCACCTGTTAGTTCTCTCAGCTTCCGCACGAAAGCCATCCCTGATTTTCCAGCCCCAACCCTACAGGCTAATAATAAAATATCGGCTTTTTCCGTGAAAGCATTTCCCCACTGCTGCAAATGCCGATCGTACTTTGGTAAGTTTTCATCCTTCAGTACAGTTGACCCCAGTTGCACGGAAGCTTCATTGCCGTGAGCAACAATCTGAAGGCTGGCAATTAAGCTGCGTTTAGCTAGAATCTCGGTAATTTGTTCTACTCCGTCCAGAGTTTGATCGAGGACAATTATCTCTGTCCCCGGTTTGACTCCGCTGGCAAGATGCTGATAATTCTCTACCCTCGGATCGATGCAAACTAAATGTTTTTTATGTTGAGTATTGACTGCCAGACTCGCTTTTGTTAAACAGGAAATATCCCTCACCCGATCGCTGACTAACTGCCCCCCCATCAAAGAAGCTTTTATGCAGTCGGTGTCGCGGCTATCGCAACTTGATTTGTGAATCGGTGAAGAGTAGTTGCACCATAAATTTTTCATGAGTTACATAGCTCCTTGATTTGTTAATTATCAGTCTTCAGTGGTAGATATTATTGTTAAGGGCTCATAGGAAATTTCTCACTGCTAATTTCTCGACTTCGCATACCTAACAAGTTCTATTTACTTCGATTTTTTTTAAATCGACATCTTCCCCAAGTATCAGTTCGCTGTATTTACCTTATAAATTAGGCGTTTTTTAGCCAAGTCAGACGTGGCGCTAAATTATTTACCTATAAGAAGAAACAGATAAGATGTACGAAAATACGCCGACGGCAGCCAGATTTACTGCCTAAAAGTAGTTGACAATTGTTCGCTTTTGGAGTACATATGGTGTAGTTATTCTGACTTTTAGTAGGACGTGATTCCTGATAAAAAACCAATTTAATGGTATTCAATCAGCCGAATCTCAGCTTATCTCTATTTCCATCAAAAAATGGTTATAAATTTTGTATTCATAAACTCCGTCCTCTGGCTTTCATCAGGAGTTAATAACTTACTAATAACCAATTTTATGCTCGTCGTTAATGCGAACAATCCAATAATTCACGAGCTTGATTTTTGTAATTTTTTAAATATTAAAATACCCGGTTTGTCAAACAAACCGAGTTGGTAAAATATCGGAAAAGTTCAGCGAATTTAAAGCGCTTTTATCTTAAGGAGAAAGAGTCAGAAAATCCAGAGAGGTAATAGTATTATCAGCCCCAAAAACCTGAGCCAAAACCTGACCAGTCGCCGCAACTTGTAGCAGTGTGCCATTGGCCATCGAGTTAAGTTGCAAAGCCTCAAAACTCAAGCCACCAGCCAGGAAAAACTTATCAGTTCCTACGGAAAAATTGAGCACAGTATCCATACCGCTATTAGCGCTTAACACAAAGCGATCGTTCCCAATACCTCCTATCAAAGTATCATCTCCCCCATCGCCAAACAGCCAGTCATCCCCTGCACCCCCATTGAGAATATCGCTATCTTTCCCTCCGTAAATAGTGTCATTACCATCATCACCATTGAGAGTATCTTGACCTTCATTGCCGTATAACAGGTCATCCCCACTGCCACCGTTGATGCAGTCTTGCTGGCCGTTAGAGCCCACAGCGCCTCGCAGATTTTCCCCGCGATCGCCAAAAATAGTATCGTTACCTTCATCGCCGCACAAAATATCGCTGCCCGAGTCGCCGTACATCAAGTCGTTGCCAGCATCTCCCTGTACTACATCGTCATCCTTGCCTCCACGAAGGGTATCGTTACCAAAACCCCCACTCAAAGAATCGGAACTCTCACCCCCACCCTGAAAATCATTGCCATCTCCTCCAAATAGCAAGTCGCGGCCATCCACATCGGACACTAACTGATTTTGCAAGCCGCCATAAAGCGAATCGTCCCCCTCATCCCCGACAATGGTGTCGGAACCGAGTTCGCCCCAAATCCGGTCGTTGTCTTTGCCACCATAAACTAAGTCGTTACCTTTGCCGCCAAAAATACTATCGTTACCGCTGCCACCGCCGATGAGATCGCCGATGTCGTTACCGAAAATTAAGTCCGCTTCATCCGTGGCAATTGTACTGGCTTGTTGAGTGCCGTAGTCGCCGATTATGGTGTCGGAACCTAGATTGCCGTAAAGAGTATCCGAGTCAGTTTCGCCAAAAATGCGATCGCCCCCTTTGCCTCCAAACAGCAAATCCCGTCCGTTGCCACCCAGCAAGGTATCGTCTTGTTCTTCGCCGTTAAGTAAGTCGTTGCCATCGCCTCCTGTCAGTAAATCGAAGCCGTCGGGGTCGCTATCGAGGGAGTTGAGCACGCCACCAAACACAGAGTCGTCTCCGTTGTCGCCGGAAAGGGTATCTGGACCTTTGTCACCCCAAATCAGGTCGTCTTCTTTGCCACCAAAGGCGATGTCGCCAGCTTTGCCGGAGTAAACGGTGTCTGAACCTTGGTTGCTAGCAATGGCATCGCCTGAAGAACCGCCAAAAATTAGGTCGCCGTCGTTACCTGTCAAGTCGATGTTGTTGCCGTTGTCGCCGATTATGGTGTCTATACCGCGATCGCCGTACAATGTGTCTCCATTGCGATCGCCAAAAATGCGATCGTTGTCTTTGCCACCAAATACGGCATCGGTTTGTTTGCCGGCGTAAACGATGTCGTTGCCTTTACCTGCTGCGATGAAGTCTCGCTGTTGTTCGCCGAAAATAGTATCGCTGCCGCCTTCACCTAACACTGTGTCGTCGCCGCGGAGGGAGAGAAACTGTTGGTTAGTTTCGTTTCCTGTTAAGGAATCGTTTCCCTGGGTTCCGATGCTGGTGTTTTGGATGTCGATGAGTTGTGCGGCGTTGGAGTCAAAGTTGAGTATTGGCGAAGGCTGGGGTTGGATAAATGTTATCGGGGGCAGCAAGGGCAAGGGGTCACAACCGCAACCGGTATCGGGTTCGGGTACTGGGTTGAATATAGGGGTTGGTTCTGGCGCGGGTGTTGGTGTTGGTGTTGGTGTTGGTTGCGGGGCTGGGGTTGGTTGCGGGGCTGGTGGTGTTGGTGTTGGTGCTGTTGGTGGTGTTGGTTCGGGCGCGGGTATGGGCGTGGGGGCTGGTTCCGCTGCGGGTGTGGGTGTTGGTTCGGGCGCTGGCGCGGGTATGGGCGTCGGCGCGGGTATGGGCGTGGGGGCTGGTTCCGCTGCGGGCGCGGGTGTTGGAATTGGTGCCGGTGTTGGTATCGGCGCCGGTGTGGGTGTGGGTGTTGGAATTGGTGCCGGTGTTGGTATCGGCGCCGGTGTGGGTGTTGGAATTGGTGCCGGTGTTGGTATCGGCGCCGGTGTTGGTATCGGCGTCGGTGTTGGTATCGGCGTCGGTGTTGGTATCGGCGCTGGTGTTGGTGGTGTTGGTATCGGCGCGGGTGTGGGCGCCGGTATCAGTTCCTTAAGGGGAATGAGAGAGACAGTGGCGACTGCCGCACTGCTGACACCGAGGTTATCTGTAGCGCTGTAGGTGAAATTTGCCCCTATGAAATTGTCAGACGCCTGGAAGAACAACTGCGTCATTTGCTCCGCCGTCAGGGTTTGACCTGCCGTGACCCGCACCCCCTGGCTGGGATCGCCCAAGAACAGCGTGCCTTCATTGGCTGGTGGCAAAGTGTTGATAGTAAAGGAAACCACCGTCCCGTCGGCGTCAGTTCCTCCCAGTCCGGGAATCTTCGCAGTTCTTCCCAGCAACACAGCCAGAAGAGAGTTGTTAGCCACGGGTGGCTCGTCATTAGGAGGTAATAGTGCTAGCAGAGAAGCCGTAGCCGGGGCTCCACTAATCGCGCCTCGGCTGTCTGTCGCGCTGTAGGTAAAATTGGTTTCTGTGAAATTGCCAGACGCTTGGAAAAATAACTGGCTGATTTGAGTTGTGCTAAGTCTTTGGCCTGCCGTCACCCGGATTCCCAGGCTTGGGTCCCCCAAGAACAGGACGCCTTGATTTGCCGCCGGCAGGGTGTTGATAGTGAAGAATTCGATCGAGTCGTCGGGGTCTTTTGCCGTGAGTCCTGTGAGATTGACGGTGCTGTTTGGCGCCAGTGTCTTGCTGAAGTTTGTGGGTACCGGCAGGTAGTTGAACGCCAGCGACACCAGAGAAACGGTGGCGGCAGGACTGCTGCCACCGAGATTGTCGCTGCTGCTGTAGGTAAAGTTAGCCCCTGTGAAATTGCCGACAGACTGGAAGAATAACTGCGTCATTTGCTCGGCCGTCAGGGTTTGACCTGCCGTGACGGCGACTCCCCCGGTTGCGGGGTCGCCCAAGAACAGGATGCCTTGATTTGCCGACGGCAGGGTGCTGATGGTGAATGTAACCACTGTGCCGTCTGAGTCTCTGCCTCCGAGCCCGCCGAGTCGGACAACGCTGTTGGGCGCGATCGCCACATTGCTGCTGTCGGCTGATGGGAGCTTGTTGGGTGTTGGCTGCGCGCTAATGGCAGTAGTGACAGTGGCTCTGGACTCGGAACCGTTGTTATTGCTGGGGTCGGGGTCAAAAGTGGTCGATCGACTCTGGGAAGTATTGCTAATGCTGTCCGTCGCTGGAACGACTACTGTTACCTCGCGGTTGATGTTGCTGCCGCTAGTTAAACTGCGAATTGTTGGGAAGGTGACAACCCCTGTCACGGGGTCGTAAGTGCCGCCGTCCGATGCGCTGACTCCCGTTAAACCGGGAATGATGCTGTCTGTAATCACTACGTTTTCAGCAGCATTCGGCCCATTGTTGGCGGTAGATATAGTATAAGTCACGGAACTACCAGCAGGAGCAGATGTGAGACCGCTCTTGGACGTAACCAGGTCGGCGCGGGCTGCATCGATCGAAGTAACGACTCGACCCCCAGGCTGACCGGGCACTGCCACTGTCGAGCCGTCGTTATTCGTCAAGTCCGGATCACTCGTGGACGATCGACTCAACACAATATTGGTGATGCTCGTCAGGCTAGGCGGCGGTACAAAAATCAGGGTGCGGGTGACGCTGCTGCCGCTGGCTAAAGTCGCGATCGCTGGGAACTCGATCGCCCCTGTGGCAGCATTGTATGTTCCGCCATCGGACACGCTGACATTAGTTAAGCCGGGAATCAGGCTGTCGGTGATGACTACGTTGGTCGCGGGACTCGGGCCGAAGTTGGTAGTAGTGATTGTATAAAGTAGCGTGTCACCCACCTTGATGGTGGCCGGAGCCGTTTTTTGGGTGACAACATCGGCCACAGCATCGATCGAAGTAACAACTCGACCCCCAGGCTGACCGGGCACTGCCACTGTCGAGCCGTCGTTATTCGTCAAGTCCGGGTCAAAAGTGTCCGATCGACTCAACACAATATTGGTGATACTCGTCAGAGTCGGCGGCGGTACAAAAATCAGGGTGCGGGTGACGCTGCTGCCGCTGGCTAAAGTCGCGATCGCTGGGAACTCGATCGCCCCTGTGGCAGCATTGTATGTTCCGCCATCGGACACGCTGACATTAGTTAAGCCGGGAATCAGGCTGTCGGTGATGACTACGTTGGTCGCGGGACTGGGGCCGTTGTTGGTAGTAGTAATTGTATAAAGTAGCGTGTCGCCCACCTCGATGGTGGCCGGAGCCGTTTTTTGGGTGACAACATCGGCCACACCATTGATCGAAGTAACAACTCGTCCCCCCGCCTCACCGGGCACTGCCACTGTCGAGCCGTCGTTGTTGGTTAAGTCCGGGTCAAAAGTGGACGATCGACTCAATACAATATTCGTGATACTCGTCAGAGTAGGCGGCGGTACAAAAATCAGGGTGCGGGTGACGCTGCTGCCGCTGGCTAAAGTCTCGATCGCTGGGAACTCGATCGCCCCTGTGTCTGGATTGTAGGTTCCGTCATCGGACACGCTGACATCAGTTAAGCCAGGAATCAGGCTGTCGGTGATGACTACGTTGGTCGCGGGACTCGGCCCGTTGTTGGTAGTAGTGATTGTATAAAGTAGCGTGTCACCCACCTGAATGCTGGCCGGCGCCGTTTTTTGGGTGACAACATCGGCCACAGCCTCGATCGAGGTAACAACAGTAGCATTAGCATTTGTACCGTTGTTGTTGGCCGGAGTGGAGTCGGGAGTGATGGAGGTACTTCTTGCCGTGTTGCTGATGGAAGTTAGGGTGGGCGGTACTGTGAAGCCGATCGTCCGCGTGACTGTCTCCGCGTTGGCTATTGCCACGGGCGCGAAGGTGACAATGCCGGTCACTGGATCGTAAACGCCGCCGTTAGATGCCGTGACTCCGGTTAACCCCGGAACTATGCTGTCAGTGATGGTTACAGCTTCTGCAGGACTTGGGCCTAAGTTGACGGTGGCGATTGTATAGCTGACCGAGCTACCGGCCGTAGCACTCGTAGATCCCGTTTTTGTGGTAACAAGATCCGCGTTGGGCGCAATACTTGTCGTAACCGTAGAGTTAGTGGGAGTGCCGTCTTTGTTGGTTGTCGAGCCGTTGTTGTTAGTGGCGATCGGATCGAAAGTCGCCGAGCTGCTCCGGGCCGTGTTGCTGATGTCGGTACGGGTGGCTGGGGCGATGAAACTGACGGTGTGGGTCGCAGTAGCCGCATTGGCCAGCACCGTCAGTGCTGGGAAGGTGACAATGCCCGAAACAGAGTCGTAACTCCCCCCATCCGATAGGCTGACTCCTGTTAAACCCGGAATAATGCTGTCGGTGATAGTCACATCGGCAGCGGGGTCTGGCCCCATGTTAGTCGTAGTCAATGTGTAGGCGACGCTTGACCCGGCCGAAGTAGTCACAGGGCCACTTTTGGTAGTAACTAAATCCGCCACCGTACCGACAACAGTAGTAGAGACTACACCCGGCCCCTCGATTTGACCGGGCGCGAGTATACCGCTGTTGTTGCTGAGGTCGGGGTCGAAAGTCGAGCTAGTGCTGAATGCAACGTTGGCAAAACTGCTACCGCTGGTTAAACCTGACGGCAAATTAATTGTCAGAGTGTAAGTCAGAGTCTCACCCGCATTGAGAACCGGAATTAACGGCCAGGTGACAGCCTTCGTTTCGTTCACATAAGTGCCATTGTTCGAGGCAATCAGCTCCGGCCGCATTCCCCCCGGACCCAGCAGTTCAAAAGGTATTTCATCTTGAATCAGAACATTTGTAGCCGGCGCTGGCCCCTTGTTTACAGTAGTAATCGTGTAGGTAATGCTGCCTCCAGGCTTGACGAACTGCGGGCCAGTCTTGATAGTGGCAACCTCAGCGGTGATACTGGGAGGATTGATAGTTTCAACTACCAGGTTTTGAAGTTCGTGAATGTTGTTGGCGGCTCCTGTGGAACTGCCAAAACCAAATTTGAAAATTGGCGGTACTCGGCCGTTTGCGGTTGCCAAGTTGGGGATGTCGATGAATGTAGTTTCGTAGATGTCGTCGAAGTTTTTATCGAAGGCAACCGTTAGGCGAGAGGGATTCACCGGATCGTTAGATGGATTCAGCGTAATTTGAACGGATCTTTTGGCTAAATTGCGATCGCTCGTGAACGTATTGCTGAAATTAAAACTGGTGCCGGGAGGGCCGATAAAGTTAATACTCGTAGGAATGTTATCGATGCCGAAAGGAACGATCGCATTTGTTAAAAACTTATAACCTTCTGCTTGATTTCCTCTAACCGTTACTGAATCAGGCCTGAAAGAACCAATAGAAGAACCCGGAATCGCAGGCGGCTCAGGGCCGGAGCGCCCTTCTGTAGACGTTGAAAAATTGCCAAACTCATCAAACCCAATGCCTAAATAACCTCCCTCAATACCGGGTATACCCGTTCGTGGAGCGTAAGCCACAGAACCGCCATAACCCCCAGTCCTTGTTGGGCTAACAGTGCCGTCAATCAAGAAGAAACCCAGCCCGTCCCCTGGCTGAGGGCCAATATTGGGTTGCGGAGCCTCAAATTGCCCGCTTGAACCGTAAGAATAAAAATCAAACTGAACTCTGAGACCGTCCGTGGAAGGAATAGGGTTGTTGTAGATGACAAAGGCTTCCCGAAGGTTTACTGCAGGAGTTAATCGCAGAGCACCATCGCCGGGACTCGAACCGCCCAAACCCGGAAGCACCCCAGATACTGTGCCTCCCGTAATGCCGGGGATAAGTTGATCGGCTGCTGGAGCGTTGCTGCTCGGATTGAACAGTGCCCCGTCGTTTCCCCCGTAAATCCACGGCCCCCTAACTGTGGAGTTTTTGAAAGTTTCGTTAACTAATATGCCGAGGGCGTAAGGGTAGGCTTCGAGCACTTCTTTTTCAATGGCGATTCTCGCCTTTATTTCCCCAGTCGCAAATTTTAATTCCCAGTCGCCGCCGAGTGCCGCACTCCCCGTCAAGTTGTCGGAAGCTGCAATATCTGCACCCACCATCAAGCTCAGCCGCCGCACGAAGGCCGCGCCGCTTTCCCCTGCTGCGACGCTGCACCCGAATAACAAGATATCTCCTCTCTCGCTGAGGGCTTTTCCCCACTGCTGTAACAAATGGCTGTAGGTTTCTAAGTTGTCGTTGCAGAGTTCGATCGATCCTAGCTGCACGCCCCCTTCTCGACCGTGAGAAACTATCTGAAGGCTATCTAAATCGCTGCAAACCGCCAGAATTCTAGTAATTTGCTCGACTCCATCCCGTGTCGAGTCCAGTACAAATACCTCTGTATCGGCTGTTGCTCCTCTTGCCAAGCTGTCCCAGTTCTCTACTCTGGCATCGAGGAACAGCACATTTTTTATAGTCCGAGAAGGCAACCACGGGGGGTTTGCCCCTACAGTCGATCGCAAAAATTCTCTGTGGGGATGCCCAATTCTCGTGCCGCCACGGAGTTTCGGGGACAGGGGCAACCACGGGGGGATTGCCCCTACTGTTTTTACTTGTTTTATTTGTTTTTTCTGATGATAAGTAGCTGTTGTTCGGGACTTTGTGCCAGCAATCCTTGCGGTGGAGTCACATATTTTTGGGGTAATAAAAATTGGTTTGTTGCAGATGCTTTGCATGGTCAAATTGGCTCACGGATTGTAGATGATGTACCCATTTCCAGATGATAATTATCACCTATTGACAAGGTTTAATTGCAGAGTAATAGGCTCTGCTGCTTGACTTGAATCAAGAGCAAAAAGCGAATTTTACTCAGCACAAAGCAGTGCTATATTGCTATTTGATAGCATTGCAAGTATCGCCGGCAGAAACGCTGACGATTTGGTGTTTAAATGCCAATAATCTCTCTATCGGGTGATATTTTGCCTTGGGCTTTTTTCTTTTCTGTTAGCGAGTGTATCTGTTATACGCCTGTCTCTTACATCGCGCAGTAGATAATAACAGGACTTCTCAAAAATTTACTTGATGAGGTTTTCTGTAGATCGTCTAATGCACTTTAATTTGCAGAGAATTTTCACTATTTATGGACGGATAAACGGGTTGGATGGACGAAAAGACTTGGTTGCCGCCTTTGCTCCCGGTAAAAAACTCGGTTTCTTTGGTTTGGGTGTGCAAGCCCTATTCACAATAGCAACTAGACATTAATTAGGGAGTGATAGCCGTCACATAATTATGTCGGCCGTGCCCGAAGTGTCATTCAACTGATATCTTTTACCATTCTCAATAACCATTCTATGGAGGGTTCTCCTGCCCAGTCCATAAGAAAATTCACTTGTTGTGGAAAAGGCCAGAAAGCCTATTCTTGAAAATGGTGCAACATATGAGATTCAATTGAAATCGGCATACCCTGTATCGACGAAGCGTCTTAAAAATTCATGACTTGGAGTCGGGAGATAGCAATCTAGGTTTGAGACTGTTTCGCTACGATCGCAAAAACAGATTAGTGCCCCCCACAAGCAACTTCTCAAACTGTCAACGAGCGAGTCTTCGAGCTGGTTGACAGTTTGAGATAAATGCTCTGGACAATGTTTCGTGCAGAATTTTTCATGATGTTTTGGAGAAACTGATTTGGAGATTTGCTCCTGTGCTACTTACGATTTTTGTTGGCTAATTTTCTTAACTGCGGGAGTTACGCCCAGGAGACTAGAAACCCAATTTATGCCTAGATTTTTCGCCACCCAACCAAAATTCATGATCTAAACTTCGTTTATGATCGTAAGTCCTCAACTAGAAAAACACCGATCGCAATCCGCGTGTTATGGCAACTGTAACCAAGCAATAATGCTCGATTAGGTTTTAATTGCTGAGTTGGGGCGTGGGTCGTCCCAAACAAGCTTCACCAATAATCATTACACGTAAGTACATACTAACTCATGGATTACTACATCCGCAAATAGACGTAGATACAAGCACCAATACAAGCTATATCTTTTCACCGCGAGCGTCAAGAGTTCTGGCTTGGTAGTACCGACAACCTTGACAGGGCCCAGAAGGATTGACAGCGCAGCGAATGTAATTAGAGCGGGCGTTATACTCGCAAGTGATATCGCCGATCGAATAACCGAGGCTTTGTATGTAAGTGCGATCGGCAGTTGCTAGTTGAGTTCGCAGGGATCTATTGGCTACCGCAAGTCTGGCCGCTGCAATTCTGTCGCGGGCTTGGCTCTGGGCAGAGCGCATCACCCACAAAGACAGCAGCGAGGGAGCTAAACCTATGAAAATAATCAGGAGAGCAGTTAGCACATTTTCAGAGATTATGTGGAGAATATGTTTTTTGATTTAGGCCATCGGCAACAAAAAATCCTCCCCAAGAAGACGGTTTTAAATAAGAAAAGTTCCCGATCGAGTCTCAAACTAGGCCGCCCCTGTGTTAAGCGTTAGCTGGCGGGTGAGGAGGGCGATGATCGCGCGCCGCGCCAGGGTTAAACAAAGCCAGAAACGCAGATATGATGTGATATTATGTCAGGTCAATCGATTTTAGATTTTAGATTTTAGATTTTAGATTTTAGATTTTAGATTAAAGAATTGAAGCATTGACCCCACGGATAAATTCGGGGACTTGTTTATGGGATACAGGTTTTTTATTTCTGGGTCCTGAGTCTGCTTTCGGAATGAATCCGGGGGCTTGTATCCTGGATGCTTTCGGTCAATTACCAGCCATCAAATACAGCATATTCCATGTAGATGTAGAGCGCGAGAAACCGGGTTTCTTGAACAGAATTAGTTTAGAGGCAAGAACTGTAAAGAAACCAGGTTTATGGGGTGTACTTCATAAACCTGGAATAGGCTTGTTTGAGAAACCGGTTGCTCTCCCAAACCAAAACGGTTAAACCTTAGCAATATCTCCCGCTAAATCCATCAACGAACCCGCACCTTCCACCTTAGCAACATCTAACAAAGTCTTCAAAACCGAATCGGGATTCAAACTAATCGAATCAATTCCCAACTCAACCAAGAAACGAGCAAACTCAGGATAATCGCTGGGTGCTTGACCGCAAATCCCAATCTTGCGATCGTACTTCTTAGCGGCTTTAATGGCAATTGCTACCATTCGCTTGACAGCTTCATTCCGTTCGTCAAAAATGTGTGCGACTAAAGCCGAATCCCGGTCTAATCCTAATGTTAGCTGAGTTAAATCGTTAGAGCCGATCGAGAATCCGTCAAAAACTTGGGCAAATTCGTCAGCAAATATGACATTGCTCGGCAATTCGCACATCACATACACTTGCAAGCCGTTCTCGCCCTTAACTAAACCGTGTTTTGCCATCTCGGCTAACACTTTTCTGCCTTCCTCTGGGGTGCGGCAAAATGGAATCATCGGAATCACATTTGTCAAGCCCATTTCGTCGCGAACTCGCTTTAATGCTTTGCATTCCAAAGCGTAAGCTTCGCGGTAATTTGGGTCGTAATAGCGAGAGGCGCCGCGCCACCCGATCATCGGGTTTTCTTCCTTGGGTTCAAACTGCCGCCCTCCCAAAAGATTAGCATATTCGTTGCTCTTGAAATCGCTCATCCGCACGATAACTGGATTTGGATAAAATGCGGCGGCAATTGTGGCAATTCCGTGGGCTAGTTTGTCGGTGAAGAAATCGGGTTTGTGTTGGTAAAGTGCTGTCAGGTTGGCAATTTCTTCTTTGACTGATTCATCTACCAATTCGTCAAAGTGAATCAGTGCCAGGGGGTGTGCTTTAATGTGATTGGCAATGATGAATTCCAACCGCGCTAAGCCTACGCCGTCGCAAGGAATGGCTGATAAACCAAAGGCTTCTTCTGGGTTCCCGACATTCATTAAAATTTTAGTGCGGGTGCGGGGCAAATTCTCGATCGCAGTTTCTTGAATTTCAAAAGGAAGCAAACCGGAATAAACTTTGCCTTCCTCTCCTTCGGAACAAGAAACAGTGATTTCTTGCCCGTTTTTCAAGATTTGGGTGGCATCGCCGGTGCCGACAATGGCGGGAATTCCCATTTCTCTGGCGATGATGGCGGCGTGACAAGTGCGGCCGCCGGAATTGGTGACGATCGCACTTGCTTTTTTCATAATCGGTTCCCAATCCGGGTCGGTTTTGTTGGTAACTAAAACTTCTCCTGATTGAAATTCAGCGATTCTGTGAACGTCTAAAATCACGCGGGCTTTGCCTTGTCCGATTGATTCGCCAACGGCGCGTCCTTTTGCTAAAACTGCACTGCTGCCTTGCAATTTGTAGTTTCGCAAAACTTTAGCCGACTTTTGAGATTGTACTGTTTCGGGTCGCGCTTGGACAATAAATAATTCGCCCGTATTGCCGTCTTTTGCCCACTCAATGTCCATCGGGGTGTATGTCCCGCGCACTTTAGAGTAGTGTTCTTCGATGACTACGGCCCATTTTGCTAGTTGCAGAATTTCATCATCTTGGATGGCAAATTTATTTTTTTCGGCGGCGATGACGGAGACGTTTTTGGTGTATTTAGAACCGCCGATATCGTACACCATTTTGAGGGTTTTGCTGCCGAGTCGTTTCTCTAAAATTGGGCGAAAACCTTGTTTTAAGGTTGGTTTAAAGACGAAGTATTCGTCGGGGTTGACGGTTCCTTGGACGATGTTTTCGCCTAATCCGTAGGCGGCGGTGACTAATACGGCGTTTTTGAATCCGGTTTCGGTGTCGATGCTGAACATGACGCCGGAGGATGCTAAGTCCGATCGCACCATTTTTTGGACGCCGACTGATAGGGCGACTTCAAAGTGGTCGAAACCCCGCTGTTGGCGGTAGGAAATCGCGCGATCTGTGAATATGGAAGCAAAGCATTTGTGACAGCATTCGAGGACGCCAGCGCAAGCTTGGACGTTGAGGTAGGTTTCTTGCTGTCCCGCGAAGCTGGCGTCGGGTAAGTCTTCGGCGGTGGCGGAGGAACGCACTGCTACGTCTGTACTGTCGCCGTAGCGATCGCACAATTTTTCGTAAGCATCCGCGATCGCCGCTTGGAGCTCTCGCGGAAATGGTGTGTCGAGAATCAGTGCCCGCGCTTGCTTCCCTTTTTGTCGCAGGTTCTGCATATCTTCTACGTCTAAATCGGCAAAAATTTCGCGCAATTTAGCTTCTAAGCCCGCTGACTGGATGAAGTAGCGGTAAGCGTATGCTGTAGTTGCAAATCCGTTGGGAACTCTGACTCCTTGGGCGGTTAACTGTTGAATCATTTCGCCCAAAGAAGCATTTTTACCGCCTACTAATGGGATGTCGGCGATGCCGACTTCATCAAACAACAATACTAAGGCTTTTTCTTTGGGAATAAAACCGGGTTTTTCTTCAATTGCTAAATTGTCGAGCATTGCTTTTTTCCTCTCAACTTCTGCTCATTTCGGTCAAAGGACAGTAAACAAAAGACAGTTTATTGGGAATTGTAATTTTGTTACCAAAATTCTCTGATTTTTTCCTAGGCTGTATCAACCGAGTTTTCGATTGCCTCTATTTCAACATTATCACTTTTTGGCTAAATAGCAAGGCCTGTGGAGATATTTTATTTGATTGCAAAAAGTAAAGAAATCGCAGTAATGAGTTTATTTAAGGTATTATAAAAAAAGTGGTAAAAATATGAATAGCGAAGATAGTTCTCACCGCTTTTTTTGCGTTGAGCGCTTATTTGTGCGGGGATATGGCTCGGATTGTGTTGGTAGCGGAATCGAAGGGCAACAAAGGGTGGGGTTCGATCGCGCGATCGGCTGAACCCGCCCAAAAACGGATACTTACTTTCCGACAGAAGTCGTGAGTCGCCCAAAATTGGAGATTCTAGTTCCACATCCCCGATTCATCTGTGGACTAAATCTAAAATTTAAAATCTGGTCACAGGGGCGATCGCCCAAAAAAATACTAAGCAGCTTAGTTTCCTCCTGAAACCCAGCTTCTAAAAACCTTAAAAATTTTCCCTCTGATTGCGTTAGCCTACTTAGAAGAAAAACACAGCCGGATAGATATTATATAGCGGTTCTCAAAAAAGTGACGTATGCCCACGGAGGCCTATGCCCTATGCCCACGGAGGCCTATGCCCTATGCCCATGAGTACCTCATATGAGAGCTCGAAAGGCTATATATTGCACCATTTTCAATAAGCCTTTTAAGGGCTGGTTAGAAGAACCCCTCCCAAGAAAATTTACTCTTTGTGAAATGGGTCGGAAAGCCCGTTCTTGAGAACCGTTCAACCTTTGAGATAAAGTGCATTGTAATTATTGAACCAAAGAGTTTTTAACTGGGAAGGGCGGGATTTGTGGCTATACAATTCTTTATATGCTATAATAGTTAGCTAAACTGCCTTATTACAAAAAACAAGGTATATGATATCAGTTTTGAGCCCACCCGCAAAGCGAAATGGCTTTAAAGTTCTTCTGATCGAAGACAATCAAGCAGAAGCCGATCTGATCGAAGAATTATTATTAGAAACAAATGTCAGTAGAGCCGAACCCCAAAGGCTATCAGTAAGTTGTACAGACTGTCTCAGCAAAGCGCAGGAACTTTTGGTAGGCGAAAATTTTGATGTGATTTTACTAGATCTTTCGCTGCCCGACAGCCAAGACTTAAATACAATTGTCAAAATACAAGAATATAGCCTGAATACTCCGATTGTCGTCCTGACTGCCCGCAACGATGAAGAGCTTGCCGTGCAGTCAATCCAAGCCGGCGCTCAAGATTATCTAGTCAAGCGAAAAATCGACAGCGAAGTGTTAATTAGATCGCTTCGCTACGCAGTCGAGCGACAGCAGAACCAAGAAGCTTTACGAAAAAGCGAAGAAAAATATCGGTCAGTAGTCGAGAATTCTCTGGTCGGAATTGCCATTATTGCTCCTCCAATTTCTCCCTCAGAACCCGAAAAATGCGAGTGGTTGGAAGTGAACAATGCTTTGTGCGATTTGCTGGGATACAATCGCCAAGATTTTTTGCACATAAAATGGGATCAGTGGGGTTTTCCTGATGACTTGCAGGCCAGTTTAGAGCAGTTAAAAAAAATTTTTGCCGGGGAGAGCGAAGGCTATGTTCTAGACAAAAGGTGGCGCAGAAAAGACGGAAAAACAGTTTATACTAGAGTTTCCCTGCGCTGTATTCGCGCCCTAGACGGCTCGATCGACCACATGATTAAAGTAGTCTTAGACGTGAGCGATCGCTACCGTTACGAAGCTCAATTAAAAGCCTCAGAAGAGTTTTTAAATCACACGATCAATTCTATTCCTGACCCGATTTTTGTCAAAGATGAGCAGCACAAATGGATCGTATTAAACGATGCTTTTTGCAATTTGATAGGAAAAAGGCGCTCGGAACTGATTGGCAAGTCAGGATACGATTTTTTACCCCCAGCACAAGCGGCTTTTTTTTGGCAACAAGACGAGGAAGTATTGCAAAGAAGTCTTTCTCAGGAAACAGAAGAAAATTTTACCGAGGCCTGCGGCAAAGAACGCATTATATCTACAAAAAGAACAGTTTTTAAGAACGCCGATGGTCGTCAAATGTTGGTCGGCACAATGCGAGATGTGACCGAATACAAACGCCAGCAGATAGCGTTGCAGGAAAGCGAAGCTCGATTTCAAATAATGACCGACAACGTGCCGGGAATGATCTATCAATATCGGCTTTATGTAGATGGTAAAACATCTTTTACTTACGTTTCTTCCGGCAGTTGGCAGATATACAATTTAAAGCCAGAACAAATAGAAGAAAATGCCGCTTTGGCTTTTGCAACAGTTCACCCAGACGACATCTCAGACTTGCAGCTATCGATGGCAACTTCAGCGGCGACTCAGCAAGCTTGGCAACACCAGTGGCGACAAGTTATGGGAGATCGAGTGAAATGGCTGCAAGGCGCGTCGAAGCCAGAAAAGCAAGCCAACGGCGATATAGTTTGGGATGGTTTGGTGATGGATGTTACCGAATTGAAACAAACCCAGCAAGACCGCGATCGATTTTTTAATCTCTCGCTGGATTTACTTTGCATTGCAGGTTTTGATGGCTATTTCAAACGCTTAAACCCCGCTTGGTCAAATGTATTGGGTTATAGCAGTGATGAAATCTTAGCCAAACCTTTGATAGAATTCGTGCATCCACAAGACCGAGAAATTACTGTAGCGGAATTAGAAAAACTTAAAAAAAGCCACCCCGTTATTAGCTTAGAAAACCGCTATCTTTGCCAAGATGGTACTTATAAATGGCTCTCGTGGACAGCATCGCCATTTGCAGAAGAAGGTTTGATTTATGCAGTGGCTCGCGACGTTACATTTAGCAAGCAAGCTGAAGCTGAATTGGGTAAGAGCGCAGCCACAAACCGCGCTCTTTTAAATGCGATACCAGACATGATATTTCGCTGTCGGGCAGACGGCACTTTTGTAGATTTCAAGCCTGCCAAAGATTTCGATAATATCCTATCACAAAAATCACTAATTGGCAAAAAAGCACAAGACATATTGCCGGCTGCTTTTGCTGAGAAAATCTTGTCGGGCAATCAACAAGCGATCGACACTGGCGAGATTCAAGTCGTAGAATATCAAATGCCAGTTAATGGTGAACTGTACGATTTTGAAGCGAGAATTGTCTTCTGCACGGAGGACGAAATTATCGCGATCGTCCGCGACATCACTCAACGCAAACGATCCGAGTCAGTCCTCCACAGGCAAGCAGCAGCAATGGCCCAAGCTTCCGAAGGTATCGCCATATTCAGTGCCGACCATGAGGTGATTTATTGCAACGCAGCACGACTAAAAATCTACGGTTACGACTCTCTAGAAGAAATCTTAGATAAAAGTTGGAAAATGTTCTACCAAGGTGCAGAACTGCAAAGGTTCGAGCAAGAAGTCCTGCCGACTTTAGTGAAGAAAGGTTCTTACAGCACCGAAGCAGTAGGATGCCGTCGCGACCGCTCGGAAGTTCCTCTAGATGTATCGCTGACAATGCTGCCCGACGGGGAAATCATTTGCATTGTTCGCGATATTTCCCAAAGAAAAAAAACAGAAGCAGCACTGCGGGAAAGCCAGCGGTTCATTCAGCAAATTGCTGGGGCCAGTCCTAATATTTTGTATGTTTGTGACTTAATTGAAAAAAAAAATATCTATGGGAACGCTTCTATCTACCACATTCTTGGCTATACAGTAGAGGAGATTCAGGCAATGGGGCCGTGGATGATGTCAACTTTAATCCACCCCGAAAATTTAATCAAAATGCCTGATTATTTACAGCAAGTCGAAACAGGCAGCGAAGGGGATATCTTTGAAATTGAATACAGAATTAGGCACAAGGATGGTTCTTGGCGCTGGATGGTCAGCCGAGATACTGTATTTGCGAAAACAGCAGACGGTAAGTTACAACAAATTCTCGGCACGGCCACTGATATTACAGAAAGCAAGCAAGCAGAAGATGAAATAAAGCTGTTGCTGGCAGCAACTCAAGCCATTAGTCAGTCGGCAGATTTTCAGAGCGCCCTCCCAGATATTTTGCGGTTGCTGTGCAATGCGATCGGCTGGAATTTTGCAGAAGCTTGGATACCGAGTGCTAACGGTACTTTTTTGGAACACAGCGAAACTTGGTACGCTAGCGATCGCGATTTAGATAGGTTCGGCTGCGAAAGTAAAAAAATTAGATTCGCCGCCGGAGTGGCAGTACCTGGACGGATTTGGTCAACCAGAAATGTAGAATGGATTGAAGATATTTCTCTAGCCAAAAATCATCTTTTTGCCCGATCGCAAATGGCGAAATCAGTCGGATTGAAAGCTTGTTTCGGAGTGCCAATTCACGCTAGCTCAAAGGTGCTGGCAGTTTTAGTATTCTGCAAGCGCGATCGCTCGATTATGGAACCGCGTATAGTAGAGTTGGTCAAGGCTGTAGCGACTCAGTTGGGCGATCATATTCAGCGCAAACAAGCCGAAGAAGAATTGCGTAAAAGTGAAGAACGCTGGCAGTTAGTTCTCAAAGGCAATCAAGACGGAATTTGGGATCTGAATCTTCAAACAAATGAAGCTTTTCGATCGGCCCGCTGGCAAGAAATTATCGGTTACACAGACGGCGAAATCGACAGCCGCAACACCGCATGGATCGATCGCATCCATCCAGAAGATCGCTCACGAGTGCAAGCAGCGATCCAAGGTTATCTCGATCGGCAAACCCCCAATTACGCCGCCGAATACCGCTTGCAGTGCAAAGACGGTAGCTATAAGTGGGTGCTCGCTCGCGCTCAAGCAGTGTGGGATGAAGCCGGAAACCCTCTGCGGATGGTGGGTTCGATGACGGATATCAGCGATCGCAAAGCAGCAGAATTAGCTTTACTGCGGGTCACTCAAGCCGTCGAAAGTACCAGCGACGCGATCGCGATCGCCGACTTGAATGGGCGGTCTATTTACCACAATCAAGCCTTCATTCAGCGCTACGGCTACACGGTGGAAGAACTCAATGATATTGGCGATATGGCCGCGCTTTATGTCCGACCTAAAAATTACAAACAAATCTATAAAAGCCTTCGCCAAGGTCGCTCTTGGTGTGGCGAACTTTCACTGCAAACTAAGAGCTGCGAAGCAGTAACTGCTCTGGTGCGAGCTGACAGTATTCAAGATATTAATGGGAATTACATCGGCTTAATTGCAGTAATTACAGACATCACAAAACGCAAAGAATCTGAAGTAATTTTGCGCCAAAAGTTAAAGCGCGAACAGTTGGCAGTAGCTATGCTGGAACGCATTAGGTCTTCTCTAAATTTAGAAGAAATTCTTACCAAAACTGTCGAAGAAGTGCGACAGTTTTTGCAAGTAGATCGCACAGTTATTTACCAATTTAATCCCGATTGGAGCGGGTTTATCGCTGTAGAGTCGGTTGCCGAAAATACCCTACCCATTGTAGGAATGGATATTTATGACCCATGTTTTGGGGAAGCCTACGTTACTCTTTACCGAGACGGCAGAATTAGAGCAACAGAAGATGTTTACAATGCCGGTCTGGCCGACTGCCACTTGGCTTTGTTGACTCGGTTCGAGGTGAGAGCGAATCTGGTAGTGCCGATTTTGCAAGGCGAAAACTTGTGGGGGCTGTTAATTGCCCACCACTGCACGGGCCCGCGTCCCTGGCAACAATTGGAGGGAGAGTGCCTAAAACAATTGGGGGTGCAGTTGGCGATCGCCATTCAGCAATCGACGCTATTTGAACAAGCACAAACCGAAATTGCCGATCGCAAACAGGCAGAAGCCGCCCTGCAATTAGCTAAAGAAGCCGCCGAATCCGCCAACCGCGCTAAAAGCGACTTTCTCGCCAACATGAGCCACGAATTGCGGACGCCTTTGAACGGGATTTTGGGATACATTCAACTGCTCAAAGTCGATAAAAATTTGACCGCAGATCAGCAGGAAAGTCTTAACAACATTCACCAGTGCGGCAACCACCTGCTGACGCTGATTAATGATGTTTTAGACCTCTCAAAAATCGAAGCGAGTAAAATGGAGCTGTCACTGACAAATGTGCATTTTTCCAGTTTTGTTAAAAGTATTATTGATTTGTTCCAGATGCGCTCTGCTCAAAAAGGAATTGCTTTTAATTACGAGCAGGTTTCAGCCCTGCCAGACGGCATTTGGGCCGACGAAAAAAGGTTACGTCAAGTTTTGATTAATTTGCTCAGTAATGCCGTTAAGTTTACGAACAGCGGCAGCGTTACCTTCAAAGTCGGTTATGCAGAAAATTTCCCCGATAATTATCCTCAAACCAACTGCGAAAATTCTAGTTTGACAGCGGAAATTGCCACTCAAACAATCAATTTGGCCGGGAATATAGACGCGCAGCAAATGTCGAACCCGCCGCTAGGAACAACAGAGGCGCGCGAGGTGACAACAGACAATACCGGCGATCGTACCCCTACCCCTAAAATTCGCTTTCAAATCGAAGATACCGGCATTGGCATTTCTCAGAATAAATTAGAAGAAATATTTTTGCCTTTTCATCAAGTGGGCGATCATAAAAATTTCGTCGAAGGTACCGGCCTGGGACTTTCGATCAGCCAAAAATTAGTCAAAATGATGGGCAGCCAAATTCGCGTCCAAAGTACCTCCGGCAAAGGCAGCATATTTTGGTTGGATCTAGACTTGCCAGCAGTCGCCCAGTGTTCGGAACTCCCCTCCCGGCAAGAAAAAAGGCGGCTTGTAGGTTTTATCGGCCCCCAGCGGAAAGTGCTAATCGTGGACGATCACGAAGTAAATCGCGCCATGTTGCACAGGCTACTTGTTCATTTAGGCTTTGAAATTGCACAGGCCACAGACGGCGAAGACTGCTTGCACAAAGCACAGGAATTTCTACCCGATCTAATTTTAATGGATTTGCTGATGCCCGTAATGGACGGTTGGGAAGCTACCAGGCGGCTGCGACAGTTGCCGGAATTAAAAGATACGGTTATCCTTGCTTTGTCCGCTAACGTTTACGAGACTAGCAGGCAACAGAGCATACTTGCAGGTTGCGATAATTTTCTCACCAAGCCGATTCAAACTAATGAGCTTTTAGAATTATTGCGCCTGCACTTGAGACTAGAATGGGTTTACGAAGAACGAGTGCAAACCAAAAAGCGGACAGATCAAACGGCAAAAGCATCTTCTGAGATTGCTGCTGCTGACTCAACGATGGTGTCTCCTGCCTCAGAGTCAGTCTTGGCGTTGTTAAGATTGGCTGCAATGGGCGATATTGAAGCTATTCTGGAAGAAACTGCTAAACTAGAACATTCTGACCCGACATTAGTGCCTTTCGTTCATCACCTGCGCCAACTTGCTAAAGGATTTCAGCTCAAGCAAATTCGAGATTTTTTGAAGCAACATTTGTCCTAAAATTGACGGTAGCTAACAGACCACTCAAAATCAGTTAAATCTCGCGCCCTGAGTACCATTCTCAATCAGGGGTTCGGGCCTCCCGCGAAGCGACAACTTAATCTGCTTGGGCGGCCCGGACTCGCAGCCTGCTCCTCAAACGGTTATTGCAAATAGAAGCATCTAGGAAGCAACCGGGTTTGGAGCATCTCAATGACAGCAGCCAAGCTAAAAATTGGAGTTTTGAGGCAGGAGGCAGGAGGCAGGAGGCAGGAGGGAAGAGGAAGAAGGAAGGAGCCAGAAGAAGTGTTTTTACAAATATGAGATGCTCCCACCGGGTTTCTAGATCCGCAAAAAATTCATTGAATCACGTTTTACGTCACAAACCACAACTCAACACTCAAAAATTTGAAGATTTCCCTTGAATATGAACGATAAGAATTCCGAAAGAAGCATCATACTAATTGTCGATGACAACCAAACAAATCTTGACGTACTTTTCGAGTTGTTAAGGAATTACGGGTTTAAAGTATTAGTGGCTCTAGACGGCGAAAGTGCGATCGAGCAAATTGACTACATCCATCCAGACTTGATTCTTTTGGATATCATGATGCCAGGAATTGACGGTTTTGAAACTTGCCGACGTTTGAAAGCAGACCCGTCAACGCAAGATATTCCCATCATCTTCATGAGCGCCCTTTCCGATACGCCTGATAAAGTAAAAGGCTTTCAGACAGGAGCCGTTGACTACATCACTAAGCCTTTCCAGCACGAAGAAGTTTTGAGCCGGATTCAAACCCACTTGACAATCCGCAGCTTGCAAAAAAAACTCGAAGAAAAAAACCTCGAACTGGCCCACCTCAACCAAAACCTGGAAAAACTTGTTGAACAAAAAACCAAGCAATTAATAAACCAGGAAAAAACAGCCATCATCGGACGTTTGACTCAGGGCATGGTTCACAACCTCAAAAGTCCCCTGCAAGTGATCCAGACAAGCGTCGATTTGATTGAAACAAAAGCCACACAAATTCAAGACGACTCTCTGTTTAATTATACTAAGTATATTTTCCAAGCTGTCACAAAAATCAATCTGATCATGGATACTCTGATGATGAAAAGCCGAAACGAGCAAAAGCAAGATTTGCACCCGGTGAATATCAACGATTTAGTCCAGAGAGAAATTCAGCTATTGGAAGGCAACCTGTATTTTAAAAATAAGATTAGAAAAAAATACTTTTATGACGAAGAAATTGCCAGCATTCCATTAATTTATTCCTATCTTTCTCAAGTATTTTATAATTTAATCAATAATGCAATGGATGCTATGTGGGCCAAGAAAAGCAGAGAAATAACTATCGTGACTCGGCAAGACGACTCCAACATATACATGGATATTGCAGATACGGGATGCGGCATAGCATCTGAAGATGTGTCAAAACTTTTTGACCCTTTTTACACATCAAAGCCACCTAAAGGGGAGGAAAAGACCGAAGGAGAACCGACAGGAACGGGCCTAGGACTTTATACTTGTATTGAACTTTTAAAACCTTTTAACGGTGAAATTGCTATTAGCAGCAATGTGGGTCAAGGCAGCGTGTTTACAGTTGTGCTGCCAAAACCTCAGAAAAATTGAGCGACTCAACAGAGTTAAATTGTGTCCAGTTAGACAACCCTAATTAAGTTGGTAATTAAATTTGTAGCAAGGAATGCAAGTCTTGGTTACTCGATCGAGAGAGGACTTGCATTGCTCAATACAAATAGGCGCTAATTGCGGGCAATTAACCGAAGACAATCTCAGAGCGTATTTTGTAAATCAACGGTAATTCTCGTAGCTTAGTAGTAATATAGCAATCCTTGCAGGAGTCGTAAACTTTTTACCTCACCCCAACCCTCCCCGAAGCCGCAGGGAGGGAGTAAGAAATTCACAAATGATTGAGGATTGCTATACCATTTTAAAAAAATAAGGCAACTTTAGGCAAGCTTTAAACGGCAATTTATAATCTAAAGTTTCCAAGGCTATCAGCAAGGCAAATCCTGATTACTCCGCACTCTTTTGAGTGGCCTCTTGCTATTCCCCTGCCAAAGGTTGTAAATTAAAAGAGAGTTGAGTTGCAATATTGGTAAGAGTATTATAGTTTTGGATCGCTAGGTTTGGGGCGAGGCGGAAAACTTGCAGCGAACAACTCAATTCTACAAATCTGCGGGGTCTGCAAGCACACAGCCCACTCTCGTGCGTGCGGTTCACAGGGCTGTTTCATTCTCAGAAAAACCAGGGTTTTGTAGGGGCGGTGCGACCCCTACTCCCCGTGCCCGCCCAGCCGATAGACGAGCGGGTAGGGGTTTTAGATATCGGGGCAACCGGGCGTGGGATTGCCCCTACAAGAGAATGAAACAGCCCTGGTGCGGTTCAAGTTCCCCAATCATCAGCTAGGTAGCTGCATCCGCTGCTGAGATTTTATAATTACTAAAAAATAGCAAAAGGATAGCAGTAAAAAAAAATGCCACTGTACGCAAGAACCAAACTGCGATACTCATCAGTCATTCCCAATCTCCAATCTCAAATCTAAAATATAAAATGGTATGACCTCTGTGTTTGAGTCAACTTTAACGCCTGGTTTAAAAATTCTTTTAGTAGAAGACTGTGCAGAAGATGCAGAACTCATTCAAGAACTGCTGTCTGAGGGCCAACTAGGACTATCAATTGATGTCACCAATGTAGTTCGCCTCCGGGAAGCGATTGAAATTTTAAGCGACAAAATTTTTGATGTAATTTTATTAGATCTTTCACTTCCTGACAGCCTAAAATTTAATACTTTTTTCCGACTGCAAGATTGCGGTATAAATATTCCGATCGTCATTCTGACAGCCGCAGATGACGAAGAACTGGCTGTCGAGTTAATTGCCGCCGGCGCCCAAGATTATTTGGTGAAAAGACAGGTAGACAGCCGGCTGCTGGTACGGACGCTTAGGTGCGCGATCGCCCGCCAGAAACGGCAAGCAGAATGGCAAAAAAGTCAACAAAAATACCAGCAGGTTGTTGGCAATATCAAAGAAGTAGTTTTTGAAACAAATACTGCGGGCCATTGGACTTTTCTAAATCCAGCTTGGACGGAAATTACCGGATTTACCGTTGATGAAAGCTTAGGAACTTCCTGTTTGAGTTACATTCATTCTGAGGATCAATACCAATATTTAAATTCGTTTAGAGGTCAGAAACCAAATCAAGAAACATCCTGTTGTTATCAAAGTCGATATATTACCAAAAATGGCGAAATTCGG
The DNA here is from genome assembly GCF_036705125.1 of Microcoleus sp. B7-D4. Lineage (NCBI taxonomy): Bacteria > Bacillati > Cyanobacteriota > Cyanophyceae > Oscillatoriales > Microcoleaceae > Microcoleus > Microcoleus sp. B7-D4. The sequence goes on along the minus strand of NZ_JAUBTT010000070.1, from coordinate 22,353 downwards.
TGGGTGGAAGTGCAAGAATTTTTTATGTTGGGCTGGGACGGCGCGCCACAGGGGACGACAGGAACTATCCACGATATTACGGATAAAATTTTAGCACTCTCCGAACTGGAAGCTAGTAAAAAGTTTTTGAATTATACGATAGATGCACTGGCTGATCCCATTTTTGTCAAGGACGAATATCACCGCTGGATACTGTTAAATAATGCTTTTTGCAAGCTGCTCGGCAAGCAGCGCGAGGAACTGCTGGGCAAGTCGGATTACGACTTTTTCCCAAAACAAGAAGCTGAGATTTTTTGGCAGAATGACGAACAAGTTTTTAGGACGGGGGAAGAAAACGAGAGCGAGGAAATATTTACGGACGGCAGCGGTGCAAAGCACATTTTGTCTACTAAAAAAACTGTCTTTGAAAATACCGATGGCAGTAAAATTCTCGTCGGGATAATTCGAGATATCACTCAGGAGAGGCGCCAACAATTAGCGCAGCAAGAAAGCGAGGCTAGACTGCGGCAGCTTGCTGCCAATTTGCCGGGAATAATTTATCAATTTCGCCTCTCAACCGACGGCAAAAAAAGTTTTCCTTACATTTCTTCTGGCAGTCGCGATTTATTTGAATTGGCACCAGAAAAGATTCAGCAGAATCCTCAACTCCTTTTTAGTTTTCTTCATCCAGATGACCGTCAAAAATTTGAAGAATCTCTTGCTGTTTCTGCGGCAAATATGCAGCCCTGGCAGCAGGAATGGCGCGCGATTGTACCGTCGGGAAAACTTAAGTGGATGCAAGGGGTTTCGTCGAAACCGGAACGAGTTGATTGTCCGACTGAAATAGGGCAGGAAGGGGATATAGTTTGGGAAGGCATGGTGCTGGATATTACTGATTTAAAACAGGCAGAAGCAGCTTTGCGGGAGAGCGAAGCCAGATTTCGATCGCTCGTTGAGAATATCCCCGGCGCTATCTGCCGCAGCTTGTACGATGCTGAGGGGACGATGGTATTTATTAGCGATGAAATTGAGGTAATTAGTGGGTATCCTGCTGGGGATTTTATTGGCAACAACGGCTTGAGTTTTGCGACAATTGTCCACGAGGCAGACAAGGAAATGGTCGATCGACAAATCAGCGCAGCCGTAGAGTCGAAACAGCCGTACAATCTAGAATACCGGATTGTTCGCGCTGACGGGGCGGTGCGGTGGATGTCGGAAAGAGGTAGGCCAACTTACAATATAGAAGGGCTAGTTTTGTGGCTCGACAGAGCGATTTTTGACATTACCGATCGCAAACAAGCCGAACTAACTCTGTGCCTGGTAACTCAAGCTGTAGACAGTGCTAGTGATGCGATCGCGATCGCCGATTTGGACGGTTATTCCATTTATCACAATCAAGCATTTATTCAGCGCTACGGCTATACAGTTGAGGAACTAAATAATGCCGGCGGCCCAGCAGTAATGTACCCCAAATCTCAAGATTTGAGAAAGTTATTTAGGGGGCTGCGGAAAGGTTTTTCCTGGGACAGTGAAATTGAAATCAAGAGTAAAAATGGCGATATCATAGAAACTTTCTTGCGAGCTAACTGCATTAAAGATAGCGCTAGTCAACCGATAGGAATGATAGCCATAATTGCCGACCTCACAGAACTAAAACGCACCGCATCGGCATTAAAACTCAGTCAAGAGCGATTGCAGTTGGCGGTTTCAGGCAGCTCTTTGGGGCTGTGGGATTGGAATATAGCTACTGGCGAAACTTATTTCGATTTTCATTGGAAATCAATGCTTGGCTACGCAGAAACCGAAATTGAAAACAACCTCAAAGGTTGGGAAAGTTTGCTGCATCCAGAAGACCGAGGGAAGGTAATGGAATGTTTAAATTCCTATTTGGAAGGTGAGACTGAGATTTATGAATTTGAATTTCGGATGCTCAACAAAGCGGGCAATTGGCAGTGGATTCTGGCAATGGGCAAGGTAGTCGAGTACGACGAATGGGGTGCGCCGTTGCGGATAACGGGCACTCACAAAGATATCAGCGCCCGCGTGGCAGCAGAAGCCGAAAAAACGCAGTTGATCGCATCTCTGCAACTACTTGCCGAACAGTTGCAAGCAGCGCAAAAAATAGCCCGCATCGGCAATTGGGAATTCGATAGGGAGGCAGGACTTATTACTTGGTCGGAAGAACTGTTTCGAGTTTATGGTCGAGAATTGAATCTGCCACCGACAATGGAAGAACTTTTAGAGCAAATTCATCCCGATGACAAAGAAAGGTTCGCAGAAGTTGTACAAAAAGCAGTGACTGAAGGAACAGCTTACGATATCGACCACCGCATCTATTTCCCATCAGGAGAAATTAGGCACGTTAACGCTAAAGGACAAGCTATTAAAAATGAGTTGGGTCAGGTGGTGCGGCTGTTTGGCACGGCAATGGACATTAGCCATCGCAAAAAAGCAGAAATTGCTTTACAAGAAAGCGAACAGCGATTTCGCGCTGTATTTGAACAAGCGGCGATTGGCATTGTTAAAGTGTGGCGCGACGGTCAATTTTTGAATGCAAATCAAGGGTTTTGCAATATTGTGGGATACTCAGAATTGGAGCTGAAATCGCGAAATGTTGGGGAGATTTCTCACCCCGAAGATGTAGCAGCAGATGCCGAGTCGCGCGACAGACTGTTAGCTGGGGAAATTTTTAATTATTCCCTTGAAAAACGCTTTATTCGCAAAAACGGTTCATTTGTTTGGACTAATATGACTGTATCTTTAGTGCGGGATGGGTTTGGGGAACCTAGCTATGTAATTGCTGTGATTGAAGATATTAGCTCTCGCAAACTTGCCGAGGCTATCTTGCGCCAGCAATTAAAGCGAGAACGCTTGGTGGTAGAGATGCTGGAACGCATTCGCTCTTCTCTCAATTTAAAAGAAATTTTGACAAAAGCTGTGGCTGAAGTACGGCAATTTTTGCAAACAGACAGGACAATAATTTATCGCTTTAATCCCGATAGGAGCGGTTTTGTAACTGTCGAGTCGGTGGGCCAAAAGTGGCGATCGATTCAGGGACTAACTATTAACGATCCCTGCTTTGAATACAGCTATGCTTCTGCTTACGAACACGGTCGCGCTGTACCTGTAGATGATATTTACAAAGCTGGTCTTTCCCAGTGCTACCTTAATTTATTAAGTCAATTTCAGGTGCGAGCTAATTTGGTAGTGCCGATTTTGCAAGGCGAGAAGTTGTGGGGGCTATTGATTGCCCACGAGTGCGCGGGCCCTCGCCAGTGGCTGGAAATTGAGGTCGAGTGTCTCAAACAAATTAGCGTGCAGTTGGCGATCGCGATCCAGCAATCAATGCTGTTTGAGCAAGCACAAAGTGAAATTGCCGATCGCAAACAAGCCGAGTCAGCTTTGCAGGAATCGGAAGCGCGAGAACGTTCAAAAGCGCTAGAGTTAGAAGCAGCTATTAACAAACTGCGAACGACTCAAGCTCAGCTCGTTCAAAATGAAAAAATGGTGAGCTTGGGTCAGTTAGTTGCTGGTGTTGCTCACGAAATTAATAATCCTGTTAGCTTTATTCACGGCAATCTCAATCCGGCTCGCAATTACACTTTAGATTTGCTGGAATTGATTAAAGTTTACCAGCATTACTGTCCTCATCCTCCCGCCCAAGTCTTGCAGAAAATTGAGGAAATAGACTTGGCTTATATTGCTGAGGATTTCCCGAAATTGTTTAATTCGATGCAAGTAGGAACCGAGCGAATTGTCGAAATCGTGAAATCGTTGCGTAATTTTTCCCGATTGGACGAGTCCGCAGGGAAGGCGGTTAACATTCACGAAGGAATTGATAGCACTTTGATGATTTTGCAAAATCGCTTAAAATCTCACAGCAGTCCAGGAGAAATTCTGATAGTTAAAGATTACCAAATCTTGCCACAAATTGAATGTTTTCCGGGCGAGTTGAATCAGGTATTTATGAATATTTTAATTAATGCGATCGATGCTTTGGAAGAACGGGACAAGCAGCGTTCGATCGAGGAGTGCGATCGACATCCCAGCACGATCGCTATTCGCAGTTATCAGGCGGCTGCCGACTTCGTAGCGGTATCGATTGCCGACAACGGGCAGGGGATACCGGAGTCAGTGCGATCGAGGCTGTTTGACCCGTTTTTCACGACTAAACCTGTGGGCAAGGGTACGGGTTTGGGATTGTCGATTTCTCACTCGATTATAGTCGATCGCCACGGTGGCAGATTGAGTTGTATTTCGACACCGGGAGAGGGCGCGGAGTTTTTGATTGAAATTCCAGTGCGGCCGAATTTAACTGGTAGGAATTCAAATTTGGGGCAATAATTAGCAATTGGTAATTGGAAATTAGGAAGCGGAAATGGTTACTATCTCACATCTTGCACGATTCTCAAGAACAGGCTTTTCGGCCTGTTCCACAAAGAGTGAATTTTCTTGTGGAACAGGCCGAAAAGCCTGTTCCTCAACAAGTAATTGAGAAGGGTGCAACATCTCAGTAATATCAAATGCGGAAATGGGTAATATCTCAGCTCTTGCACCCTTCAAAATAACAGGCAAGATGCCTGTTCCACAAAGAGTGAATTTTCTCGTGGAACAGGCCGAAAAGCCTGTTCCTCAACAAGTAATTGAGAAGGGTGCAACATCTCAGTAATATCAAATACCGTTGTGAGTGAAAAATCAAACACGATATTACAAATTACCAATTATATCAAATCCGTTAGCATCGGAATAGTAAATTCGATTTCACTGTTGACAGTCAACAGTCAACAGTCAACAGTCAACAGTCAACAGTCAACAGTCAACAGTCAACATCATTCTGGTGTTACCGGAAATGATATTACCTTCAACTTTTACATAAAAATCGGGGCAGATTCCGAGTTACTCCTGGCGTGACAAATGCGATTTTTGCCTTCGCTTTTGGCTTGAAAAAGGGCGCTGTCAGCGCTGTGAATTAGGGTGGTGGGAGATTCCTGGGCAGAAGGAATCGCTGTCGCAATGCCACAACTGAGGGTAACGTAGGGGCCGATCGACGATCGCGCGTGGGGCAGTTTCAAGCAGGCGATGCCGTCGCAAATTTTCCGGGCGACAGCGTTTGCCCCTTGGGCGCTGGTGTTGGGCAGCACTAGGGCAAATTCTTCGCCACCGTAGCGGGCAGTCAAATCCCCAGCCCGGTTGGTGGCGCTGGCGATCGCCCCGGCAACTTGGCGCAAACAATCGTCCCCGCCGAGATGCCCATAAAACTCGTTGTAAAGTTTAAAAAAGTCGATGTCAAACATAATTAAAGACAGTGGCAGTTCCTCTCTTGCCAATCTGCGCCACTCTAAGCTCAAAATGCGATCGAACTGGCGGCGATTGGCAATGCCAGTCAGTCCGTCAGTAGTTGCCAGTTGCTGCAATTTTTGATTGGCTATTGCTAGCTTGCGGTAAAGTTGAGATTGTTCGATCGCGATCGCCACTTGATTTGCCAAGTGCTCTAAAAAATCTATTTCCCACTGCTGCCATTCCCTGACACCGTAGCAATTGTATGCTGTCAGCATTCCCCACAAACTATGGCCATTTTCTGCGATCGAATCCGGCAAATTTTTACTGTGCGCCTGCGGTTTGCCACTCGCCTGGTTCCCGATATAATTTTCCGCTGCATCTTGATTGTTCTCGACTTCCCAAACCGTGGCTTCTTGTGTTTCTTTTGCCGTTTCCCAGTCGCCTGATTGCCAAATTGGTACGCTTATAACTGCTGCAATTTCACAATCTGTCAACAATTCTTTGCAACTGCCAGCCAAGGGGGCAGTGCTGACATCTGCTATTGCTTGTACCGACTGGGATTCGACTAAAATAAAGCAGGATACCGCCAAAGCAGCACTAATATTTTGGTTTTCAATATCACCTTCTGGCAAACCGTCACCTGCGACGATCGCACCTTTGTGCTCTTCCCCGTCCAATTGAGACACCCAATCCTGACAGCGATAAATTAAAACGCGGTCTGTTTGGAGAAATTGTCGCACATCTGCAACGGTATTTTGGAGAATGCTTGCCGGATCTATTGACGATCGAATATGTTCGATCATTTTCCCCAACAGGCGCTGTCGGAGAGCCTGCTGCCGCAATTGTTCTTCGATTTGCTGGCGTTCGATCGCGTAATGGATTGCCCGCACCAGCAGAGTTCTGTGAAATCTTCCCTTTACCAAACAATCTTGAGCGCCCCAGCGCAATACTGACCGGGCCATATTTTCATCGCTGATATCTGTCAGCACCACAATTGGCAATGTGGGCCATCGCCCTTTCAAAACTGCGAGATCCTCGCTTCCCCTCAAGCTGTCTGACACTGACAAATCTAATAGTACGGCGTCAAACTTGTCTACTTCCAGACGCCCAACTCCTATCTCCAGAGACTTAACAGTTTGGAGCAGAAATAGAGACTCGCTGAATGACCCTAGAAGGTCTTCGATCATTGTCGGAGCTCCGAGGTCATCCTCAACCAACAAAATTTTCAGACATTGGTGACGTGTTAACACAACTATAGCCTTCGGAGCGCGTCGAAAGCAACTTTTTTGTTTTGATAGCGATACTTGCGATCGGCCAATATTTCGGCCGATCAAATTCACTATACACTCAAACTAGGCATTTAGCGCTCCATTAATGCTTACATATCCGGCGGGAGTGAAACGATCTCAAACCAATATTCACATAAAGTCTTCATTACTTCAAGCAAGCCTTCAAAAGTTACTGGTTTGGATATGAAAGAATTGGCTCCCAAGCGGTAGCAAAGCAAGATATCTCCTCTGCAGTGGGAAGTTGTGAGCATTACAACCGGAATTTGTTGCAAATGGGGGTCAGATCTGATCGAAGTTAGTGTTTCTCGCCCGTCCAGCCTCGGCATATTCAGATCCAAAAGGATCAAGTCTGGCTGATGCCAATTGCTGCTACCAAGATATTGACCGCGACGGTATAAGTAGTCTAGGACTTGTTCTCCATTTTCCACAAATTCGCTCGTAATTGCTAATCGAACTTCTCGCAGTGCTTCCTCCACCAAAAAGCGCGTGTCCTCGTCATCGTTTGCTATTAAAAGAGTAAATTTTTTCTTTTGATAATTCACGGCTTTGCCTCACTAGGAACGTCTTTTATGAGGTTGCGGGACTTTGAGCCGTGTCTGATTACCTGCAAAGAATCTCTTGCCATCATCCGGTAAATTGGGCTGAGGACACTGAAATTGTGTTGCAGCCATTTACCGTTTTTCTCCATTTGCAAAGGTTTGCGAATCATGCTTGTTTCACTTGGCAGTCTGTCCCAGAACCGGCAAACTGCAAACACATCACAAATCCTTCTCCGCGAACTACTAGGGAAACTATTGCATCCCAAAGCAAGATGCTCTGGATACAGTTGAAAAAAATTAACAAGTCTTGCGCGCACCGCTGATTTATAAGTTGTATAAGGATAGAGCTAATAGATTTATGTTGATAGATTTTTAGCTCGATGTCATCAGTGAATATGCTACACTTTATAAGCATTTTTGTAAAGAACAGATAAAGATATTTAAAGCTTAAGTAAAGGACGGGTGACAATCAAGCAATTTGCTGACAAGCCCCCGGATTCATCCGTGGAGCGAGAAACAAGCTCCGAATCCTGATCGCAAGCCCCCGGATTTATCAGTGGGGTCGCTTTCTTCAAATCTCAAATCTCAAATCTCAAATCTCAAATCTCAAATCGATATCACCAGCCCCCGGATTTATCAGTGGGGTCGCTTTCTTCAATTCTAAAATCTAAAATCTAAAATCTAAAATCGATTGACTTTACTTTGATATAGGAATAGAAAAATAAAAAGTCGAGCCTCGATTGGGTTCTGATTCTACCCAAAGGCTGCCGCCGTGCCGATCGATAATTCTTTGACAAATCGCTAAACCGATACCAGTTCCCGAATACTGTTTTTGGGTGTGCAAGCGCTGAAAAATCTGAAAAATTCGCGGATGGTACTGTGAGGCAATCCCAATACCATTATCCTGCACTGAAAACACCCAGCTATCCTCCTGACACGAAGCGTCCACCTGCACCACCGGCGCCTCACTGCTGCGGTACTTAATGGCGTTACCAATTAAATTTTGAAACAGTTGCAGCAGTTGAAAACTGTCACCTTTTACCCTGGGCAAATCCCCCCTAGTAACAGAAGCTTGATTCTCGCGGATGGCCAACTGCAAATTAGCGCAAGCATCCTCAAAAACCCGATTGCAATCTATCACATCAAAAGGTTTCTCACTGCGACCTACCCGCGAATACTCCAGCAAGTCATCAATCAGCCCCTGCATCCGCCCGCAAGAGTTAACAATATTGCGGATAAATTTATTCCCTTGGGCATCAAGTTGGTTGTGACAGCGCTTTTCTAATAGTTGAGCGTAGCCGACAATCGTACTCAAAGGCGCTTGCAAATCGTGAGAAGCCACGTAAGCAAACTGTTCTAGTTCGGCATTAGAACGAGTTAATTCTTGAGCGTAGCGGGTTTGAGTGTCTAAACTCTCTTGCAGCAATTCTTGTGCCAGCTTGCGTTCGGAAATATCCTCGATCGCACAAATCAAATACTGCAGCGTCCCCTTGACATCGCGCATTGCCGAAACAGTAACATTTGCCCAGCGCACTGCGTCATCTTTGCATACCAAACGCTTTTCCACAGAAAAAGTTTGAATCTTCCCGGATAACAGCGAGCGCAGGTATTCTCTGTCCGCTTCTCTGTCATCCGGGTGAGTAATTGCCTGCCAATTTTGCTGTAACAATTCCGATTCTGCATAGCGGACTATTTGACAAAAGCCGGGATTTACCCGTATAAATTTACCACAAAGTGCGGTTTTAGCTATGCCGACTGCTGCTTGCTCGAATATCGCGCGGAAGCGTTCTTCGCTGTCTCGTAGGGCAATTTCTGCTCGTTTGCGCTCGGTGATGTTACGAAATGTTACTGCCAGACCATCGTTTAATTTTACCGCCACAATGTGCAGCCAAACAATTGTATCTCGCTCCTGTTCGTAATAAATTTCTTGGTCTACAGTTTCTCCTGTTTCTACTACAGAAACATACAAATCAAATAACCCGTTATTGCTAACTTGGGAAACTTGGGATAACAAATTCTTGCCAACTATGTCATTGAATAGCAGCCCATAAAATTTTTCGGCGGCAGGGTTGATCAAGAGCCACTGGAAATCTACAATATTTCCCTCACTGTCGCGGACAGCCGAATAAGCCACCACACAGTCTAAGGAACTATTTAATATGCTAGCAAGCAGCGACTGTGACTGTTGCAGTTGATAATTTTGCTCTTTTAATTGCTGTTGCAGTTTTTGCAAGCGGACTTGCTTGTCGATGCGCGCTAAAACTTCTTCTACTTGAAATGGTTTAGTAATATAGTCGGCGCCTCCTACTCGAAAAGCTTGTAATTTATCATTCATTTCATCTAAGACGCTTAAAAAAATTACCGGAATTTGTTCGGTTTCTGGTGTCGCTTTCAGTCTCCGACAAACTTCATAACCGTTCATTTCCGGCATTCTAATGTCGAGCAAAATTAAATCCGGGCAATGGGCGATCGCAACATGCAACGCCAGTGGCCCGCAAATAGCTCGGTAAACTTGATACCCCTGGGATGTTAGCAGTTTGGATAAGAACCGCAGATTGCTTGGTTGGTCATCAACCACCAATACTTTAATTTCGCTATTATCCATTTATTTTAAACTCGATTGAGTTAAATCCATTATCTTGTCGAGTCGGTAATCGGCAAGCAAATCTTTTAAAGCCTCAGCTAAAATTGGATGACTTTCCCAGATGCGATCGACAAGTTGAATCGCTAGCTCTTCATTAACATCATTAGCGGCGTCGTAGAGTTCCTGCACCCAGCTTTGAGGCATCTGAGCCAGCAGCCCTCCGAAAAATGAATCGGGTTTTTCCTTCACACAATAACGCCGTAAAGCCCCGACTGGGAGCTGGGGCAACTCTTGATAAAGATAGCGCACTCCCAAATAGCAAGCCATCTTATCAAAGAGGATTTGTTCTTGAAAAGGTTTTCGCACAAAATCGTCGCAACCTGCGGCGATAATTTCGTCTTTTCTTTCCTCAAAAGTGCTAGCAGTCAGAGCAATAATTACAGTTTTCCACTGAGTTTGTTTCTCTTTATATCTAATTCGTTGGACAGCTTCAAAACCGTCCATTACTGGCATTCGCGTATCCAGCCAAATTAAATGAGGCTGCCAACTTTCCCAAAGTTCAACAGCTTGGTAGCCATTTTCCGCTTCTCGGACTTCAAAACCAATTGGTTGTAACATTTTAAGCAGCAGCAGCCGATTGTCTGGATTGTCGTCTACTGCTAAAATCCGATAAATTGGTTGATCTGCTTCTAGTCCGATCACCCGCTGCAATGTCGCCACTGTTATTTCAGACGAAATAGCGGCAAATACTCGGATATTAAATTTAAAACTGCTTCCCTCACCTACAACACTTTTGGCCCTAATATCCCCGCCCATTATCTGCACGTATTTTTTAGTAATTGTCAAACCCAATCCCGTACCATCAGCCGCTTTTCTCCCGGCTTGTGTTTGCACGAAAGCCTCAAATAAAGTATCAAATTCTGCTGTTGCAATGCCAATTCCCGTGTCTTCAACTTCAAACAAAATTAACAATGGTTCGAGCGACGTATAGTTAGGATAACTTCCCGATTCTACCGACTGCGGCTGGTTGCTTTCCACGCTCACGCGCAGCCAAATACTGCCCCCCTCGGGAGTGAATTTCATGGCATTTCCCAGCAGGTTAATTAAGCAGACGCGCAGCTTTTTTTCGTCAGTTTTTATATATTGGGGAACATTAGCCTCGACGGAAAATCTCAGTTGCATTTTTTTTGTTTCAGCTTTGATTTGAAACATTTCTTCTAGAGTGTCGAGGAGTAGATAAAGGTCAAAGCTGCGTTCATCTAAGGCAATTATCCCTGCTTCTATTTTCGATAAGTCTAAAACATCGTTAATTAGTTCCAGCAAATGTTGACCGCTGCGGTTAATAATTCGGAGATTTTCGAGATTTTCGTGGCTGAGCAAAGAGTCGCGGCTCATGACTTGGGTAAAACCCAGGATGGCGTTCAGGGGAGTCCGCAATTCGTGGCTCATGTTGGCAACGAATTGACTTTTTGCGAGGGATGCAGCGGCCGCTGCTTCTTCGGCTTTTTTGCGTTCTATTATTTCTTCTTGCAGTTCTTTATTGCGATCGATTAATTGTTTTTTCAGTCTTTGGATAGTCAGTTGGTGTTCGATTCGCGCTAAAACTTCGGCTACATGAAACGGTTTTGTGACATAATCTACCGCTCCCACTTGAAATGCGGTTAATTTGTCCAATACCTCATCTAAAGCGCTGATAAAAATCACGGGAATTTCTGATGTCTTCGGATCTGCCTGGAGCTGCGTGCAGACTTCGTAGCCGTCCATTTCCGGCATTTTGATGTCCAGCAAAATCAAATCTGGAGAACCAGATCGCGCGGCTCTGATTGCCATTTTGCCGCTAATTACGCCGCGGACTTTGTAGCCCCGATCGCACAGCGTTGCTGATAAAACTTGCAAATTTTCGGGAGTATCGTCAACAATTAATATGTTGCCTTTATTTTCTTCTCTGTGATTGTTGGTCATCGCTGGTTATTTTTTGTTAATTTAAGAAGTGTTGAAATGCTGAAAACTGGTTAAAAAGTCATTATAGCACTCCATCCTCAATCAACTCATTTTATATTTACACAACTTATCCTAGTTAAGATTTGAGATGGGAGATTAAAGGGGCTCATCTCATTTTGGCAGCTAAGCTAGAAATTGGAGTTTTGAGGCCCGAAGCTGCGGGGCAGGAGGCAGGAGGAAAGAGGCAGAAGGAAGGAGCCAGAAGAAGTATTTTTACAAATATGAGATGCTCCCTAGACGATCGCCCTACATCATCAATAATCCTGAACCTGCCCCTATTATCCCTTCTTCTTTCATCCTTCAACAATTTCTAAACTCCTCAATCAAATCGATAATCCGATCGCACCGGAAGTTATTCGCCAAATCAGCGATCGCGCTGCCGAAACTAGCATTAATAGGAGGGATCGACAACAACAGCCGAAAAATCTCCTCGTTATCAACCGCATCGGCCGCAGAATACAATTGATCAACCCATTCAGCAGGCATCGCTTCCAAAAATGAAGTATTGAGCGTAAAAGGCAAATCAGCCGTTTCAGTTGCCGTGGAAACCTCGGCGGACACCGCAGCATCATAACTTAGCGAAGCTTCTCGATCGTAAACATAGCGGACTCCCAGATACTTAGCCATCTTTTCCAGAATCACTTGCTCCCGAAAAGGCTTCGCTACAAAATCATCGCAACCAGCAGACAAAATCACCGATCGCTCTTCATCAAAAGCACTTGCAGTCAGAGCAATAATCACCGTTACTTGACCTTTCAAATGCGCTTTAATCTGTTTAGTAGCTTCGTAACCGTCCATCACCGGCATCCGCATATCCATCCAAATCAAATGAGGTTCCCAACTCGACCACATTTCCACAGCTTGAACGCCATTTTCAGCTTCCTGCACCGCAAAGCCTAGCGATGTCAGCATTCTGACCAACAGCAAGCGGCTTTCCAGGCGATCGTCAACAACTAAAATCCGGTATTCTGGCTGTCCTGGTTCGAGACCGACCACTCGGCTAGCTGTTTGAGCCACCTGAATTTCCATTTCATTAGGGAGCGAAACTTTAACATCAAATCTAAAAATGCTGCCGCGACCGGGGGTGCTTGTTACCGTCATCTTCCCTCCCATTAACTTAACGAACTGCTTGCTGATTGGCAAGCCCAAACCTGTTCCTTCTTGAGCTTTTTTTCCGCTTTCAGTTTGCGCGAAAGGTTTAAATAAATTGTCCATTTCTGCCGCAGAAATTCCTGAACCAGTGTCTTCCACTTCAAATAGCAAACAGCAACAGTCAATTGGCGGCATCTCTCCATGAGTTTTAGTTTTCAACAACTCATGTTTGATTCTCAAATTAACACCACCTTCGGTCGTAAACTTAATAGCATTTCCCACTACATTGATCAATACTTGTCGCAACTTGCTTTCGTCACTTTCTATATATTGAGGTAGGTCGGCTGGGCAATCAAAAATTAACTGCAACCCTTTTTTTTCGGCTTGCAGCTTCAGCATATTTTCAGTATTTTTTAGCAGTTTGTGCAAGTCGAAGGTGCTGTTATTAAGTGTCACCAGCCCGACTTCAATTTTTGACATTTGCAAAATATTGTTGATCAGAACGAGCAAATGTTCCCCGCTCTGGGTAATAATTCCTAAGTATTGCTGTTGGTCGGCACCGAGGTCTGGGTCGCGGGCTAGCAGTTGGCTGAAACCGAGAATTGCGTTGAGGGGAGTTCGCAATTCGTGGCTCATATTCGAGAGAAATTCGCTTTTTGCCCTGTTCGCTCTGTCGGCTTCTTCTTTGGCTTTTTGCAGGACTATTTCAGCTTGTTTGCGTTCGGTAATATCGCTAGCAGTGCCTGTTGTGCCGATGATATTTCCTTCAGCGTCCATGCGCGCGATCGCCTTGGTAGTTACATCAATCTTTCTGCCGTCTTTTCCTAATACTATATTTTCGTACTGAAACACAGTTTTTCCTGTCAGTAAGCGCTGCTGAAGTTCCCATTTCCAGTCTATCTCTCCTGGAGCTAAAAAATCGCTAAAAGAACAGCCAAGCATTTCTTCAGGCTCGTAACCGTATATTTGTTTAACTGCTTGGTTCACAAAAGTAATGTGGCCTTGATCATTGCAAGACCAAATAATATCTTGGGAAGTTTCAACTAAATGACGGTATTTTTCTTCGCTCTCTGCTAGGGCTAGTTCTGCCAGCTTGCGTGGGGTAATGTCCATCAAAGTTGTGAATAGTTTTGTCACTTGCCCTTGTTGGTTGACAACTACTTCTCCTCTGGCTTCGATGTAGCGGATGAAGCCGCCTTCACTTATTTGTGACGGGGAATTATCGGCAGCAATTTTCGGTTCCGGCCGCAGAATTCGATATTCCAAAGTGTAAGATTGCCCGCTAGCAATAGCAGCGTCGATCGTTGTTTGCCACTTTTGTCGATCGTCGGGATGCACGTATTGCGAAAACTCAGTTAGTGTTGGCGCAGGCTGGGTTGGATCGAGCCCAAAAATCCGAGATAACTCTTCCGACCAAGTAGTTGTGTTGGTCGATAAATCGCATTCCCAATTACCGACATGGGCGATTCTTTGCGCTGCTGCTAAAGAAGCCGCTACAGATCGGAGTTTTTCTTCGGCTAATTTGCGATCGCTAATATCTTGAATCACAGAAATCACGCAGGTTTCGCCATGAATGTCAATGATTTCTGCTGACAGTAGCCCGGTTCTGAGTTCCCCTATTTTAGTGCGAAAATCAAATTCGTAGTTGAGAATAATTTGTTTTTCATCTAACCTTTTACACAACTCAGCGCGGGCTTGTATATTTTCCCAAAGATTCAAATCAATCGCCGTGCGATCGAGAATTTCTGCGGCAGAATAACCGATTGTCTCGCAAAAAGCCTCATTAATTTCTAAATAACGACCGTCATTAAATCTGGTAATACTAATCGGGTTGGGAGACGAACGAAAAGCTTTAGCAAACTTTTCCTCAGACAAGCGCAGTTGTGCAGTCCGCTCCTCGACTAAAGTTTCCAATTCTTGATTTAGCTTTTGGAGTTGAGCATTTTGTTCCGCTAATTGCTTCTCCATAAAATAGCTATTTATGGCTTCTTGTACCGTCAACTTCAAGTCTTCTGACTGCCAAGGCTTCGATATATATCGGTACAATTTAGCATATTTAATCGTATTCGCCACTGCTTCGAGGTCTGCTTGCCCCGTCAGCATAATTTTGATAGTTTTTGGGGAAATTCTGTGAATTTGCTTCAGCAATTCGTCCCCTTTGATATTCGGCATCAGATAGTCGCAAATTACTGCTACGATTTCGCAGCCATCAGCCAGTAATTCCTCGATTAACTCTAAAGCATCTTCGCCGCCTTCAGCGGTTTCTAATAAATGTTCTTCCCCCAGGGTTTTTTTTAACTCAATTTTCAAACTTTCAAGAATTATCGGTTCGTCATCCACGCAAATAATCACAGGTTTATGGTTCATATTTTTTTTAACCCAGATTTTATCGTTTCTACTAATTCTTTGCGCTCCCACGGCTTGTACAAACAACAGTGCAAGTTTGCTTGCTCTTTCACCCGTGCTATTGCTACCTCGTCTGCTTGCCCGCTCAGCATGACTTTCACAATTTTAGGATATTTTTGGTGAACCATAATCAAAAATTCATCTCCTTTAATCCCTGGCATTAACCAGTCAGATACTATGACCAAAATATCACTTTCATCTTCTTTTTGAATTTCCTCCAGAATTTCCATAGCTTCATCTGCGTTTTCTGCTACTTCATAGAGGTAAGCATCCCCAAATTCTTTTTTAAGCTGAATTTTTAAACTATTTAAGACCACAACTTCATCGTCAACGCACAAAATTACTGGTTTCGGCATAAAATTTTACTTCTATTAAATTTTAAAAATGGGTGCATTTACCTATTTTTTTTATTGCTATCAAGGAATTTCGATGGGCAAGGATATAGTAAATGTTGTTTGACCAGGCACGCTTTCTACTTGCATCTCACCTTGGTGTTTGTCCAGAATTTTTTGAACTATATCTAATCCCAAACCGCTGCCTTCCCCTGGAGGTTTAGTTGTGAAAAAGGGATCAAAAATTCTCGGCATAATCTCTGGAGGAATGCCGGGGCCACTGTCGGTAATACTGACTGATATTGCGTTCGCTTGGCATTTGACATCAATTTGTAACACTCCTTTGTTGCCCATCGCTTGTAAAGCATTGTGAACCAAATTTGTCCAAACTTGATTGAGTTCATCAGGATAGCATAGCACCGGTGGCAAATTAGTACCATAGTTTCTGACGACTTCCACACCGTGTTTGATTTGGTAGTTGTAAAGCGTTAAAACAGTATCAATACCGTCGGTAATATTAGCGATTACTTTGGAACCCCACTGGTCGTAACGAGAGTAGCTTTTCAAAGCAAAAACGATTTTGGCTGCCCTATCTGTGGCAGTAGCAATATTTTTAGTGCTTTTTTGTACCGTAGCAAATTGGTAGGCTGTTTCTACAATATTTCTACTTTGGCTATCTTTCAACAAAGGTAAAAAAGGTTCTACATTATTACCGATGCCGATATCTAATAAAGTACAGGCAAGACTGGCGGCGTCGTCAATTTCTTCTGATTCTAATTGCCCCTGCAAAAGTTTTTTTAACTGACGTTTTTCTTTACTAGATAAGGTATCTGTTTCTTGGCTGGACTGGTGTAGCAAAGCAAAGAAATCCTGCCGCTGCTCCGGGGATAGTTGTTGAAAAAATATCGGCAACTGCTGCAATTGCTCGGTCCAGAAGTCGGCGATGTTCTGCACAGAAGAGCGAATCGCCCCTAAAGGAGAATTGATTTCATGAGCAACTCCGGCAATTAACTGTCCGAGGGCTGCCATTTTTTCTGATTGAATGAGTTCTTTTTGAGTCCGCTTCAGTTCTTCTAAGGTATGAGATAATTCTGCATTTTTTTTGCACAGCGCTGACTCGGCTATTTTGCGGGAGTTGATGTTGCGGGCAACCCAAATGACTGCATCTTTTGAAAACAGAGAAATGCAGGCGGAAAACCAAATTTCGCGACCACCAACTGTTAAGCTGTAGTCAAAATTCAGAGTTTGTTGTGTTTCTAACACTTGCTGAACTAACACCCACCAATTATCCTGGTTGTCGTCGTCAAAAAAATGTTCGATGGTCAAGCTGACTATATCGCAATCAGGTTCAGAAACCGCTGCAACATTGGTTGGTAAAACTTCTATATTCTGCTGAATATCTAGCACTAGAACGATGTCGGTCATCGCTTCAAAAACGGCGCGGACTTTCTTCTCAGAAAAATGCAATTTTTCTTCGAGCAATTTGCGACTGCTAATTTGTTGCTGCAATTCTTCGTTACTGGCTGCTAGTTGAACCGTGCGATCTAGAACTCGCTGTTCGAGTTCGGTGTTGAGGCGGCGAACTTCATCTTCAGCGGTGGTGCGGTCTTGTATTTCCTTTTTTAACTGACTGTTGGCATTAATTAATTCTAAAGTTCGCTGTTTAATTTGTTCTTCCAAGTTATCATTTAAAATCAGCAATCTTTCCTCTACTTCTCTTCTCCGCAACGCTTCTTTTTGCAATTGTTCGTTCATTTTGTTCAACTCCTGAATTTTGTCGGCAAGTGTTTCCTGCAAAAGCTCGACATTTGCGTGCATTTCTACCGGATCTAAGACCTGCTGCAGGCTACTTTCAGTCACAATTCCGGCTAAATATCCTTCCTCGTCCACCACCACCAAGCGCCGGATGCCGTGCTGCTGCATTAACTGGTGAGCCTGCCACAAGGTGGCTTTTACCTGCAACGGTATCAGCGGAAAACTCATCGCGGCGGTGACGGGAGTATCTGCGAAATCTAGTCCCAAAGCTTGGAATTTAACAATGTCGCGTTCTGTAATTATGCCCACAGGTTTCTGATTTTGGTTGTCGCTGTCCGTGCAAATGACTATGCAGCTTTTCCGGTGGGTTCTCATCTGTTTTGCGACTTCTAAAACTGAGGCGCTGCTTGAGGTAACTATTAATTGTGTAGTCATAATTTCTTGGACGCGCCACATTTTCAGCACATCTGCCGGTTTGAGGATTTGACGGATGCTTTCGCAGGTGATAGCGCCTAGCAAGTTGCCACCTTCGTCTAGGAGGGGTAAATGACGGATTCTTTTCGATCGCAATATGCTCAATACCTTCAAGATATTCCCCGCTTGATCGAGGTTCAGGGCGATCGGGTTTTCAGTCATCACCTCAGAAATTGCCACCCCTGCTAGCGAAATACCGCTAGCAGTTATTTTCACAACATCGCCTTCTGTAAAAATTCCGAGCAATTGCTGCTCAAACGCGATTAAAATGCAACTGGCACTCGCCTCAGTCATGGCAGCAATTGCGACTTTCAAGGGTGTGTCTGGAGGCAGCACAGGTAGTTTGGGGTCGATCGCCTGTTCTAGCAAGCTTTGGGTATCAGAAACTGTTGTTGACATGGGCCAATCAAGGGGGATAGATGCAGGCGGAACCGGGACTTAATACCATTTTAGATTTCCGATTTTACAGTCGCGACACGCTAACCGCAATCGAGATTTGACATCGGTCTAGAGTTGCATTTTTATTTAGTCGCGCATTGGTATGATTTTTAGTGCGATCGCCCTTGATGGCGATCGAAATTGACACAATACACGTCCTTTGACCGATAACTGATGTTACTTCTATTTTACCCGAATGTTTTTCCACACTTTTTTTAACAATCTCCCGTCCCAATCCGCTGCCTTCGTCGGCGGGTTTTCTGGTAAAGAACGGATCGAATATTCGGGGCCAAATTTCCGGGTAATTCAGTTGCCACTGACGAGCAGGCTCTGATTTTCTGCTCTCACCTCTACTTTTAAAACTCGGCAATTCTCTATCGCTTGTAAAGCATTGTGCATCAGATTTATCGAAACTTGTTTGAGTTCGTCTGCCTCAGACAACAATTTAGGCAGTGGAGCTTGATAATTTCTGACAATTTCTACTCTGTGTTTTAGTTTTTTTAATCAAAACTTAATATAGTTTTAAGGCTGTCAGTAATATTGGCAATTACTTTTCTTCCCTACAGTTAGAGCGAAAATATTTATTTTTCATCAAAAATAACTTTTGCGGCTCTATGTGTAGCAGATGCTCTTTTTGGCAAGCTGTGAATAAATGGCAGAGACTATCTGCCTGACCGAAAGCATCCAGGATACAAGCCCCCGGATTCATTCCGAAAGCAGACTCAGGACCGGTGAAATAAAAAACCTGTATCCCATGAAACTTGCCCCCCGAATTTATCCGTGGGGTCAAGGCTTCAATTCTTTAATCTAAAATCTAAAATCTAAAATCGATTGACTCAGCAAGTTAAGCACCCTTTGATGAAATAACTTCCGTAGGTTGGGTTGAGGAACGAAACCCAACAATCAAGCGTGGCGTTGGGTTTCGTTCCTCAACCCAACCTACAAAAAATGCAAGTTATTTAATTCTCATTCCTAAGCACCCTTTGATGAAATATTTGATTGCAGTGCAAGTTTATGGATTCCTTCAGTTGCTCAAGCAGGTTGCTAGATTCAGAAATTTCGCGTTTTATTTCTGTAATTTCTTGACCTACCAAATAGGAATATTGAGATTTTTGGCACAATAACCGACACCTTCAAACTCAGCGTTTTTGAGAGTAATTTAATAGCTTTATCGGAACATTGGCAGGGTTTTCCTGACATGAAACTTGCTGTGAGCGATACAAGCTGCTACTAAATATAATATTCTGCCTCAGAGGCTGTTGGCATTGAACATCGATAACTGTAGCTACGTGTTGCAGTAACTAGCTGCCCAGAAAATCACGGTGCCCGCAATTGTAAATAAATAACCCTGCCTTTGCGCGCAAGCATTCAAGGCAGGGTTATTATTGAGGATTCCGAATTCTCAACGGTGAAGCGAGGGCGCTGCTGCCGACTTCGGCTGCCCAGCAGTGCACTACTCGCCTAATCGAGTTATTTTAGTGCTGCGTTCGGCCAACATCAGCACTACATAAATAGTCATTACATAGCCGGCGGCCAGAATGGGAATAATTAGAGGAATATCGCGATAAATCATAATTAGAACCAAAAGTCAAGGACGAGGAGGAGCAGGACAAGTTCAAGACCTACTACATTAAGTCAGCACGCAAGACCATGCCTTGGTTCTGAAGGCTGTTTTTCCATATCAAGCCTGCGGGAACATTTAGCCGTTCCCGGTCATCAATAATGATTTACTGCTTTACAGATGCTTAAACAGCCTAAAACCATCCACTTTAGCTGCTTTGAGCTACCGTGCACATAAGATGCGCTACTCTTAACTTCTGAAAACTTTTAGTCGCGAGGAACTAAAAATCTGTCCCAGAAATTTTGGCTGCGATCGACTAACAAGGCTGGCTCTACGAAACTTTTACAGGCACCTAAAAGCTACCTGCCAGTCTGGCTGTACTTAATGTATAGAATTGTTTAAATCCTTAATACCCATAATAACACAGGGTTTCTGGGATTTAGAGATTTTTTGGCAGTGTCCTTAACAATTCGATACAATAGGGGCAACCCCTCTGGCAGCCGGCTACTCGCCTCTGGCAGGCGGGTGACTCCCATCGGGTGGCAGATGACAAATAACTGCCGATCGCCTAGATTTTTCTTTTCTATTGCAGAGAATTACCTTAAAATAAAGATATGATTTGTAAAATTTTGTTACTTTACGGCTTGAGTCGGCGTATCCATGATCTCTAGCACTCTCCTATTTTCCTCGGTTGAAGAAGACCTGCGACTGTTGACAGAAAACTTAAAACAGTTAGTGGGTGCCCGTCATCCCATCTTGTACGCGGCTGCAGAATACTTATTCGGCACAAAGGGAAAACGAGTGAGACCCGCAATCGTTCTGTTGATGGCCAAGGCGACTATGCCCGATCGCGAAATCACGGAAAAACACCGCCGCCTCGCTGAAATCACGGAAATGATCCACACAGCTAGTCTCGTGCACGACGACGTGGTGGACGAGTCGGATCTGCGGCGGGGAGTGCCGACGGTTCACAGTCGGTTTAACAACCGAGTGGCAGTATTGGCGGGAGACTTTCTGTTTGCTCAATCCTCCTGGCATTTGGCAAATCTCGACAACCTGCCAGTAGTCAAACTGCTTTCAGAAGTGATTATGGATTTAGCTGAGGGGGAAATTCAACAGGGACTAAATGGATTTGACACCAGTTTATCGATCGAAGCGTACCTCGAAAAAAGTTATTACAAAACAGCGTCTTTAATTGCCAACAGTTCCAAAGCAGCGGGCTGTTTGAGCGAGGTTTCAGCGGAAATAGCAGACGATTTGTACAACTACGGTCGGCACATTGGTTTGGCATTCCAAATAGTAGATGATATATTAGATTTCACCGCTTCCACGGAAACTTTGGGGAAACCTGCAGGCTCGGATCTCAGAAGCGGTAATCTGACAGCACCCGCACTATTCGCCCTAGAAGAAAAACCTTACTTGGAAGTTCTCATAGAACGCGAATTTGCCCAAGAAGGAGATATAGAGCAGGCCCTGGCACTGGTAGAAGATTCTAGAGGCATAGAGCGATCGCGAGAACTAGCCACAAATCACGCACAGAAAGCCGTCGAATACTTAGCTGCGCTGCCCCATTCAGAGTCCCGTCAAGCTTTGATTGATTTGGCTGAATACGTTTTGAGTAGACTTTATTAGAGGTGAAAAAGTTACACTTTATTGGTAATGGGGAATTGGTAATGGGAAATTCCCAATGCCTAATGCCCTGTTACCAATTAATAATAGAAAATTGAGTTTTTAGGCAATATCCGACGGGGGAGCCGATCGATACTGTTGCAAGTAAACGTTAATTAAACTCTGTACTTGCTCGCGAGGGATTTCCGTCCCGACTTCCTGATTTCCGGGACTTTCAAAAAAAACAATGCTGTCAAGACCTTCAAGAGCTATCATCTGAAATAAAAGGTGAGTGACAGGCAAAACCACCGGTCTGAGGCGATCGCCCCCAGCAGCCGCAGCCTGCGACGCATCTTTAATACTGCTCCAAGCATAAATCACCCTCTTCTCCCGTCCCGGTTGCTTGAGATTGCTCAAAACCACGATCGCCCAACTTTGGTCTACCGCTTGCAGGATCGAGTATTCGAGGTGCTGTAGCTGTTGGGCAATTAACACCAGGGCCGGGGCGATCGCCTTTAAGATTTGTGGCGTCGAACCGTCGGGCGGAGCTTTTTCGATCAATGCTTGAATCTGTTGGTCTAAATCCATCAGTCAGTTCTTTGATATCTAAAATTAAAAATTTCAGGTTAGCAGGTCCGCATCCAAGTATATATTACCCAGCACTGCCCTATTAAAGATAAGCTGACACCCCTCTAAATTTAATTAATATTTTGCAGCCTAGAGTCCTTGTAGCGAGCATTTGGGCAAAAAAATTAAGTGCGTAACAGCTTACACAATGTCATCCAAAAAGTCTAACCATAGGGTGCTGAGCGCTAGCGCTGTCAAGGTGTGTTAAATCTGAGCCCGATAAAAAGCCGAAAACGGCTATTTCACGTTCGGATTTTCAAACTTAAAGCAATAAAAACTGCTTGGGGGACCTTGGTTTCAAAATCAAAACGCCCAAAGTTAGGATCGCGAATTAAATAACTTACAATTTTAATTGTTATTGTGGGATGGGCGTCCCGCCCGTCCTTTT
>NZ_JAUBTT010000069.1:0-48810 GCF_036705125.1 Microcoleus sp. B7-D4 | reverse complement strand
AACAGGCAAGATGCCTGTTCCACAAAAGATAAATTTTCTTGTGGAACAGGCATCTTGCCTGTTCCTAAAAAGCTAATGGAGAATGGTGCAATATCTCAGGTTAAATAAAAAAAAATCCCACCAAAAAACCGCAATCTACATATTATCCCATGCCCAATCCCCAATCCAACCTGCTCATCAACCTCTCCTTCCTAATTTCCAAACCAACCGGCTTAGCCATCTACGCCAAAAACCTATTTCCCCACCTAAAATCCCTCAACCCAACCTTACTAACAGCCGAAAAATTTGCCAATAACAACTGCTACCAAATCCCCGGCAACCTAACACCAGAACAAGGAACCAAAGGACACATCAACCGATTGGTGTGGACACAAACCCAACTCCCAAAAATTTACAAACAGCTAAAATCTAACCTATTATTTTCCCCAATTCCAGAAGCTCCTCTATTTGCAGGTTGCCGCTATATTATTACAGTACATGACTTGATAGCGCTGCGATTCCCCCGCCGCTTCGATCCTCTGACACCTTACCACCGCTATTACATTCCCCAAGTGCTGCGGCAGGCTCAACACGTCATCTGCGACTCAGAATCCACTGCCAAAGATATCGCTAATTTTTGCAAGATTCCTACTAATTTAATTACGCCAATTTTCCCCGGATACGACACCAGTTTTTTCCGTTTTTTAGACTTACCAACAAGCAATTATTTTCTTTATATCGGCCGCCACAATCATTATAAAAACGTGCAGCGAGTTGTAGCAGCCTTTGCTGCTTTGCATCATAATTCCGAATACGAATTGTGGATAGCAGGTTCGGAAGACAAACGCTATACACCGCTGCTGAAGGCGCAGGTTCAAGAATTGGGATTGGTCGATCGAGTAAAATTCCTAGATTACCTCCCCGCAGCCGACTTGCCCAAAGTTATCAACCAAGCGATCGCCCTGGTTTTCCCCAGTCTTTGGGAAGGCTTCGGCCTCCCCGTGCTCGAAGCAATGGGCTGCGGCACTCCTGTCATCACATCTAACCTGTCTTCAATGCCCGAAGTGGCAGGGGGTGCAGCCTTATTAGTCAACCCCTACAGCGTCGAGGAAATTGCCTCTGCTATGCACCAGCTTGCAGTCGATGCCAAAGTTCGATCGCACTTACGGGAGCTCGGTTTGGCTAGGGCAAAACAATTTAGCTGGGAAAAAACAGGCTTGGAAACTGCTGCTATTCTCGATCGATATCTTTAACGAAGGAAGTTCGGCAACGGATTCGGTAACGGATGTAACGGATGTAACGGATGTCGAGAAGAAGGAAGAGGGAAGTTCGGCAACGGATTCGGTAACGGATGTAACGGAAGGAAGAAGGAAGAGGGAAGAGGGAAGAGGGAAGAAGTAAGTAGGCCGATTTAATGACCCATGCCCCATGCCCCATGCCCCATGCCCAATTCCCCATTCCCCCTCCCCCTGACAGGCTGAGTTAGGGACTGTAGACCCCTTTTACTTATTGATACCCAACTGATCGCCGCGCTTGTACTGCTGATAAGCAGCAAAAAACAGCCCCGCCAGAGTAACAAAGATTAGGCCCAGAACAATACCTGAAAGCAGCGGTTCTACCATGAGATCTCCTTAACGTTAAGATTTAACAACCTATTTTTAATATTACCAGCACTTACCCAGATGAATTTTCCAAAAAGCGCCCTTCCTGGAGTATTAGATCTTGCTCTCCCCGCTGCGAACGATTAAGCTATGTTATGAGAAATAAATTTTCTTGTAGATACTATTTTTAATTGAACTCCTTTGAATAACCAACTTGCCAGGAATGAAATTAAAAACCCGATCGAGCGACTTGCTATATTTGCGCTAGCGGTGTTGCTTGCCATCATCTTGGCTACGCTCACAATACGTCAATTTCAAGTCGCCGATCCTTACGTCAAAAGCGTCCTATCCCTCACGGGCAACCCGTTTCAGGGTTCCGCCATCTTTCAAATGAACTGTGCGGGTTGTCACATATCCGTTTCAGACAGTCAAGTCGGGCCCAACTTGCACGGAGTTTCCGATCGCAAATCCGAATTCGATCTGATCCGGCAAGTCACCAGCGGGCAAACCCCACCAATGCCGCAGTTTCAACCGAGTCCGCAAGAAATGGCCGACTTGCTGAAGTATCTCGAACAAATTTGACAAAAGAAGGGGAACGGAATTCATTCCCCTTCTTTGGCAGATCCTCCAAACCCATGCTTAGAGGTTGTGCTTCCCGCTAGTCCCTCTGTGTTGGGACAGCAGGCAAGTGTATGCTCGGTTCTAACTGCCGAGTTTGATCTGCGGGCTAAACCAGCAAGCTAAAACTCTGAGCCGATAACTGGCTCGGCTGCACGCCCCTGAGTATAGCCAAAATCTGGTCGCTGTTGGCGATCGCGATCGCCGTCGAGCCGTTAGTTTCGGTTAATGACAGTTGATTGAAGTCCAAGCCTCCCACCAACTTGATCGAATCAACTCCTGCGGTGAAGTTGAAAATCGTGTCAATTCCTCCCCCCGCTGACAAGACAAAGCCATTGCTGCCAATGCCGCCGACGAGGGTATCGCTGCCACTGCCGCCAAAGAGCAAATCATCGCCGGTGTCAGCAAAGAGCAAATCATCGCCGCTGCCGCCAATTAAGGTATTGTTACCCTGGCCACCGCAGAGAGTGTCATTGCCTTGATCGCCAATTAGCACGTCGTCGCCAGCGCCGCCCAACATTACGTCATCGGCTTTGCCCCCGTACAATACGTCATTGCCTTCGTCGCCAGAAAGAGAGTCGTTGCCACGATTGCCATAAATCGTATCGTTACCGCGATCGCCAAAAATCAGGTCAAACCCTTTGCCACCGAAGAGAGTATCGCTATCGATGCCTCCGTAGAGAGTATCGTTGGCTATATTGCCATTGATGTAGTCGCCGCCCCCTCGACCAAAGATCAAATCGTTGCCGATCAACCCGAAGATAGAGTCACTGCCGGCACTACCCACGATCGTATCGTCGCCGTTAGGGCCATTGATCACATTACCCGCTGAAGGAGTGCCGGCCTCATTGGGAGTAGCGATCCTGGGGAAGTTCTCAGGGCAAACCAAATCTGTCGTTACAGGTGCAGGCGTCGGCGTCGTTACAGGTGCAGGCGTCGGCGTCGTTACAGGTGCAGGTGTCGGCGTCGTTACAGGTGCAGGT
The DNA here is from genome assembly GCF_036705125.1 of Microcoleus sp. B7-D4. Taxonomy (NCBI): domain Bacteria; kingdom Bacillati; phylum Cyanobacteriota; class Cyanophyceae; order Oscillatoriales; family Microcoleaceae; genus Microcoleus; species Microcoleus sp. B7-D4. The sequence continues at coordinate 45,629 of NZ_JAUBTT010000069.1, read as the reverse complement.
GTCGGCGTCGTTACAGGTGCAGGCGTCGGCGTCGTTACAGGTGCAGGCGTCGGCGTCGGTGCAGGCGTCGGCGTCGGTACAGGTGGCAGTGGCACTGGCGGCGGAGTCGGAGTCGGCGTCGGAGTCGGCGTCGGCGCTGGGAAGTTGCCGAAGTTGATGCCGGTGACAATAGCGCCTGAAGTTAGGGCGATGTCGGCGGGTTCGGGGGTGCTTTGGGTAAACCCAGTTTGGTTGACTTCCCTGACGCGGTAGGTTCCCGGCGTTAGGTTGGCGAACAGGTAGTTGCCAGTGTTGTCTGTGGTAGTAGTAACAGGAGCAGGAGCAGTTCCAGCTACGACATTGGTTAACTGAATTTGGAAATTGGGTAAACCCGGTTCTCCAGCATCCTGAGTGCCATTGTTGTTGGTGTCTTGGAACTTCAGACCTCGGATCGCCCCCGGTTGGGGCAGGAAGTTACCGAAGTCAATGCCTGTGATGTTATCTCCACTCTTAACCGCAAAGGGGGCGGGGTTGGGGGTCGTCTGCGTCCAGCCGTTTTGCTGGACTTCCCTTACCTGGAAAGTACCTGCGGGTATGTCCTTAAGAGTGTAGTTGCCCGTGGCATCGGTGATGGTAGTGGGTTCGCCCTGCTGAAACAATCCATCCGGAGTGATACTGTCGAGGAATATTTGCCAGTTAGCTAGCCCCAATTCTCCGGCATCCTTAATGCCGTTGTTGTTGAGGTCATTGAATTTTTGACCGCTGATAGTGGCCGGCTGGAAGTTGCCGAAGTTGATATTAGCGATGTCTTGACCGCTGGTGACAGTGATGTCCGCCGGGTCGGGGGTAGTTTGCGTCCAAGTAGGCTGCAAGACTTCCCGCACCTTGTAGGTACCTGCTGGCAAGTCGAGGAATTTGTAGTTGCCTGCGGGATCGGTGTCAGTGTTCGCTTCTCCCGTGTCGAGAGTGCCGTTGTTGTTTGTATCGAGGAAGAATTTCCAATTGGGAAGTCCTAGTTCCCCGGTATCTTGTACCCCGTTGTTGTTGAGGTCATTGAACTTCAGACCACTAATCGAGTTGGGTCTGAAGTTGCCGAAATTGTTGTTTTGGGAATCTGTGCCGCTGGTGACGGCGATCGTAAACGCGCCGGGAAGAGTAGGCCTAGCTGGATTGACAGGGGGTAGAGTTTGCGTCCAGCCTGTTTGTGGCACTTCCCGCACTGTATAAGTGCCGACTGGCAAGTTGGTGAACTGGTACTTGCCGGCGACATCGGTGACGGTGGCGTTGGTGCCTGTTTCGGCTGGTACTGCATCTTGGCTGCCGCTGTCGTTGGCATCCAGGTAGATTGTCCAGCCTCCTAGGGGTTGTTCTGCTGGCGCATCTTGGATGCCATTTTTGTTGAGGTCGTTAAATTTGATCCCGCTGATTTTGCCTAGTTGGAAGTTGCCGAAGTTGGTGGGAGTGGCTGCGGTGTTGGTGATGTTGACGCCACTGTTGGTAGTGATGCTGCCAGTGGGGGCAAGAGTTGGTTGCCAATCAGGCTTTGGCACTTCCCGCAGGGTGTAGGTGCCGGGTCCAACGTCGGTAAAGGTGTAGTTGCCGGTGGGATCTGTAGTTTTGGTTTGTGCCACTGTACCGGTGGCGGCGTTAACTAACTGAATATCAAAAGGAGTTGGCGGTGCTACCTCTCCCGCGTCTAGGGCACCGTTGCCGTTTTTGTCCTCGAATTTGGTACCGCTAATGGTGATGTTTTTGAAGATACCGAAGTTGGTGGGAGTCGCTGCGGTGTTGATGACCGGAGTACCGCTTAGGGCGGTAACGGGAATTGCGGCAGCGGGAAAAGAGATCCTAGAGCCGGCTGGGGCCGTGGCTTGTATTAAATATTTGCCCGGGCCGATATCGGAGAATGTGTAATCTCCGGCTCCGGCAGTCGGTACCGGCGCACCCACGATCGTATCTGTGGCTGCTTGGAATATGCCGTCGCCGTTGGTGTCTTTGTATAAAGTGACCGTGACCTCGTTTTGTGTGGTGTCATCGGACGTGAAGCCGTCGCCTTTGAGGTCTGTGTAGGTTTTGCCCGCGATCGAGGTTTTTTTGAAATTGCCGAAGTTAGCACCGGTAACATCAGCAGTACCAGTCGTCACCGTTGGTGCCAAAGTCTGCACCCAATCGGTTTGTAACGTTTCTTCGATCGCTGTATTTGCCTTAGTATCCGTGAGAGTGTATTGGCCGAGAGTGGCAGCAACGGCAGATGTTACATTAGTCTTCGTACCTGCGGTAATAGTCCAGCCGCCTAGACCTGGTTCAGTTGCCGCGGCACCTTGCAGGCTATCCCCGTTAAGGTCGTTGAATTTCTGACCCACGACCACGGGCCCGTACTCGTAAGCACCGATGTCAATATTCGGTTTGCTGACAAGAGTATTGTCAATTTTTCGAGGAAAGCCAGTACCTCGTTGGTCAAAAGCTGTAGCGCCCACTGCCGTTATTGTCGGGTCGCCCCCACCAATTGCAGGGTTGCTGCTGGTAGTGACGGGGCTGTTGTCAACTAGGGCCAGGGTGAACGGGCCGGTAGTTGCACCGTTGAGTCCGGCAGAGGCTGCTGGAGCTAATACATTTGCCAAAGGAACCGCTAATGCCTGAGCTGTGAAACCCGTGCTAGTGCCGAGAACCCCAATCAGGTTGTTATTTCCTGTGAATGCCCCTGTAACATCTGTGTCGGTAGTAGCAACGTTGCCAGCAACGATCGTGTTTTTGACTGTAACTGTACCGCCGTTGTTGTAAATTCCTCCGGCACTAGCAATCAGACTAGCCGGTATGCCAACTGTGGCTGCTGTGGAAGTGTTATAGGCGATCGTATTATTGGTCAGAGTAGCGGTAGCACCTAAGTTGACAAAAATTGCGCCACCTGCTGCTGTACCCGCACCTGCGGCCACATTACCAGCATTGCCACCAGTAACTGTGTTGCTATATAAGGTGCTGTTGGTCATGGTCAAAGTGCCACCGCCAACAAAAATCGCGCCGCCTAAACCTGCACCGCCGCCACCAAAGCCAATAGCACCTGCACCGCCAAAAGTGCCTCCAGCGCTTGCACCATTGCCACTACCGCCACCGCCGCCGAAGCCGCCAATACCGCCAGCGCCGATAGTGCCATTGATGTTGCCAGTGCCGAGTAGACCGCCAGCACCACCGCCGCCACCAAAGGCGCCAGCACCGCCAGCACCGCCATTGCCACCATTACCCTGGGTCCCACTACCAGCAGGACCGCCAAGGCCACCGGCACCTCCACCACCGCCGCCACTACCGACAACGCTACCAGCACCACCAGTGCCGCCAATGCCACCAGCCCCACCGTTTGTCCCGCCAGCAGTAGCACCAGTACCACCAGTACCACCTTTACCGCCTGTACCGCCTGCATTTCCAGAAGTGCCTGCTTCGCCGTTTTCACCTATTCCACCTGCCAGGCCAGTGCTATCTAGACCGGTGCGACCATCTCTGCCATTTGTCCCTGCCGTACCTCCGAATAAAGTACCCAGATCGGCGCTACCACCCTTGCCACCATTCCCAGCCACACCTGCACCGCCAACGGCAGAGTTATTAGAAAAAGTAACTCTGTCAACTGTGACTGTACCGTTGTTGATAAAAAGTGCGCCACCTAAGCCCGCAGCGCCACCACCACCGGTGGTTCCCGCGTTGCCTACTGCTTTTGCGGCATCAATGGTGAGGTTTGAGATGTTAAATGTTGTGTTATCAACTACGAAGGCACGGTTGTTATTGCCGCTGATCTTGAAACCACCGCCAACAATAGTGGTGGTGTCGGTAATTCTCGGCAATTGCCCTGCGAGGGTAATATCGGCAGTGAGAGTAATCGTGTCAGTGCCGCTGTTGATGTTGGCAACATTGATGGCATTTACCAGTCCGTTAAAGTCGCCAGTCGTTTGGTTCAAGTCAGCCAGTACGCCACTGTAAGCTTCCCTCGCCTCTGCTGAAAATGCTAAAGGTGTTTCTATGTTGCCCGTAGTTACTTCTAGTTCCCAGTCTCCACCCAGTGCCGCATTCCCGGTCAAGTTATCGGACGCGGCAATATTTGCCCCGGTGAGCTGGCTCAGCCTTTCCACGAAAGCCACACCTGCTTCTGTGGCGGCGACGTTGCAACCGTAAAGTAGAATTTCGGGTTTAGCTGTAATTGAAGAGTTCGAGTTTGTTTCGGCTGCTGGCAAAGCAAACCATGTTTCTAAATAATTGCGGTAGCTTTCAATGTTGCACAGATTTAGTTCTGTTGCTCCCAGTTGCAAGCTGGCTGCTGCACCGTGAGACAAAATGTGGACGGCTGCAATGTTTTTCCGCTGTTTAAGTGTTTCGGCGATTTGCTCGATGCCGTCGCGATCGGCTTTGAGAATAACAATTTCTGTATCGGGATTGAGCGTTTCTGTTAAACTTTCACAATCTTTAACTTGTGAATCAGCAAAAACTATCTGGTGTTTCCGTTCTTTATAGATTTCCACGTTCAAATTCTCCTGGTACACGCACACATCAAATTCATATCACAAACCAACCGCAGCAACGATCGAGCTTTTTCCAGCGCGGATGAGAGTCGTTGGCGAAGCCCGCCCCTACGGGGGCTACGCCAACGAAGAGGATCGCCCCTAATTTCACCTAACCTAACTTTCACCTAAATGGAATATTGACAAAAACTTTTTTATATGCTCCCCTGCCCTAACTGAGTTAGTTTGATTGTTTAGAAGTCTTAAAGGGGGATATTGTTCCGGCTGGTACAACAATAATGTTGGAGAAGACTTGCGCGCTGTTTATTGATATGTCAGAGATGGAGAAAAAACCAGATTTTATAAAAATTGTCAATCGAATAGTTAACTGATGGCTATCTATAACCTTTCTCAGAAAGATGAGGTACTCATGGGCATAGGGCATAGGGCATAGGGCATAGGGCATAGGGTATAGGGCATACCTCACCACGCTTGAGAACCGCTATATATTTGTTAGTCAAGAGTCATCAGTCACGGTTATTAGCTGTAAGCTGGTGTTATTTGGTAGTTGTTAGCTGCTGAATTATCGGTATGTGCGATCCTCTTCGAGGGCTTCGCTAACGACCAACCGCCCTCAAATTTGTTTGTAGTGAGGAATGCAAGTCCTCTGAGTTTTATGAAGACTTGCATTCCTCACTACAAAAGTTAAAAAAGTTCTTTTACAGGAATAGATAGGACTGATTAATCCTCACCTAAAGCATCTAGGATACAAGCCCCCGGATTCATCCGTCCAGAAATAAAAAACGTGCATCCGATGAAACTTGCCCCCCGAATTTATCCGTGGGGCCAATGCTAAAATCTAAAATCTAAAATCTAAAATCTAAAATCGATTGACTCATGACTAATATTTATGGAGACTATTATACTCAAGAGACCGGGAAGAGGAAAGAAAATTTGGCGTCACCGTCCAGAATATTAACTCCTCTTCCATTTGGGGAATCCAAAACTCACTAATTACCAAGTTTCTTCATCGGGATTATTGGAATTGCTCCAGATTTCTACATCTAAATCATTGAGATACATCAGAGCCGTTTCAATCTGTTTACTTGTACCGTTCAGTTCCAAGTCAAACCAACCGTCATCTAAAGTTTTGACACCCAACAAAGCGGCATTAAAATTCACCGTCAAACCGTATTCAGAAATCAGGTTAGAAATCACAGGTTCCTGATGGTATTCTTTAGGAACACGAATGCGAATGCGGGTTTGAGTTGGTCTGCTGTCACCACTATCAGAGTGGGGAATATCTGATTCTTGGGTTCTGTGAAAATTGTCGATCGCCTCAAATTCAGATTCGCTAGTGTTGTTAGCTAACATTTGGGACTCCTAATTTTTGTTTCAGTTTACACTTTGCACCAATATCTTGTAGGATATGCCGCTGTGAGATTTTCGAGCTTCCAACCAGATTGTCGATAGCGCCGCACCTTACTAATGAATCGTTTGAGGGATGAGGTTCACAGCGCGCACCCTAAATCCCTAATGACTAATGACTAATGACTAATGACTAATGACTATTCTTCAACTTCTTTTATCCTAGTTTTGCGTTCTAAAATCTCCTTAAGCACGAGAGTAACAACTGCTAAAAGACCGAGAACTACCGCCGCCGAAAATGCCGCTTGCGTCGCGTACTGCTTGTAAGCATCCTCTACAAACAAAGGCAAAGTTTGCGTTTTCTTAGCAATATTTCCCGACACCACAGAAACAGCTCCAAATTCTCCCATTGCTCTAGCATTGGTCAAAATTACTCCGTAAAGCAATCCCCAGCGAATACTGGGAAGCGTGACATTCCAGAAAATTTGCCAGTCATTTGCTCCCAAAGTTTTCGCCGCCTCTTCTTGATCTGTTCCTACTTCTTCCAAAACAGGAATTACTTCGCGGGCCACAAAAGGCAAGGTAACAAAAGCAGTAGCTAGCACCATTCCAGGGAAGGCAAAAATAACCTTGATATTGGCCGCCTCCAGCCACGACCCGAACCATCCTAGCCGACCGTAAAGCAGTACAATCATTAAACCTGCAACTACGGGAGAGATGGCAAAAGGCACATCTAAAAGGCTGATTAATAGCGTCCGACCCGGAAATTTGTTGCGACCAATTACCCAGGCTGCACACAAACCGAATACTGTATTTACAGGTACAACTATCAGAGAAATTACCAGGGTTAGTTGCGCTGCGTGCAGAAAATCTGGGGAGGTTAAGTTAGAAAAAAATGGCTCAAATCCCTTTCGGAAAGCTTGGTAAAAAACGTTGAGAGTAGGGATAAATAAGACAAGAGCGAGATAGCCGATCGCAATTCCGATTAAAGTTGGTTTTACCCAAGCTTTTTCCTGACTCCGACTAGAACCTGCGGGAGGAAATGTGTAACCAGCGGGTGAATTGATATTAGCCGTCATAGCGTCTTCTCCATGCTTGTAAGAGATTAATGGCGAACAGCATTGCCAGGGAAATACCTAACATGACAGTGCCGATAACTGTTGCTCCTGCATAGTCGTACTGTTCCAATCTTTGAAAAATTAATACGGGCGCGATTAAATCTTTGAACGGTATGTTAGAAGCTACAATTACAGTAGATCCGTACTCGCCAACCGCTCGCGAAAAGCCGAGTGCTACTCCGGTTAAAATAGACGGAAATAGCGGTGGCAAAACTACGCGCCAGAAAGTTTCAAATTGAGAAGCACCTAAGCACCAAGCTGCTTCTTCAATCTCTTTTTCCATCTCGTTTAAAACTGGCTGTACGGTTCTAACTATAAATGGCAAGGAAATAAATATCATCGCTATACCTACGCCCAAGCGAGTAAAGGATATCTTGATTCCCAAAGGTGCAAAAAGCGAACCAATCCAGCCGTTATCGCTGTAAACTGTGGCGAGAGTTAAACCGGCGACGGAGGTAGGCAGTGCAAAGGGCAAATCGACGACTGCATCGACAATCCGTTTTAAGGGAAAGTCGTAGCGGACTAATACCCAGGCAATTAATGTGCCGAAGACTCCGTTAATTAAGGCCGCAATTAATGCCGTAAAGAAGGTGACATCGTAGGCGGAAAGGGCGATCGGACTGGTGGCAATTTTCCAAAACTCGACCGGGTTTGCTGTGCTGGCTTTCAGCAGCATAGCTGTAACTGGGAGGAATAGCATTAAGCTGAGGTAGCCTAGGGTGATTCCCCAAGGTAATGTTATTTTGCCCAGCCCCTTTTTGATATTTTCGATCGGAGATTGAGGGTTACTGATTGCAGATGATCCAGCCATAAGTCAATAGTTTTGAGTTGGAAAGAATAATTGCTGTAGGGGCGGGTTTTACCAAAAATAATTGCCTAAAACCAATCATCTGGTAAACCCGCCCCGGCTCATTAGATAGATGTAGGGTGCGTCGCCATCCTACAATCTGCAAGGCGCGATCGCATATCTAGCAGCGAGGCGCCATACCAGATACGGGTTTTACCGATCGTATTTGACTAAAACCAATCAACTCGTAAACCCGCCCCGGCCACTACTGTTTAATTGAACCTTGGATTTTGTCAAAAACAGCTCCGTCATCGAAGAATTTTTTCTGAATATCTCCCCAACCTCCTAAGTCTTGAGCTGTAAATAGGGTTTTGATGGGGGCATATTTTTGGACAAATTCTGGTTCCGCCGCTACTGTCGCATCTACTGGGCGGAAGCCTACTTTGGCAAATTCTCGCTGAGCTTCTGGGGAGTAGAGAAACTTGACAAATGCTTCGGCGACTTCGCGAGTACCGTGTTTATCAACGTTTTTATCGACAATGGCAATGGGATTGTCGATCGAAACATTGACTTCGGGAATACTATAAGTCGGTTTTTCGCCTTTCTCACCAGCCAAAATAATCTCGTTTTCGTAGTTAATTAAGGCGTCGCCTTGCCCTTGTTTGAAAAATACGTCGGTGGCTTCGCGGGCGTCTTTAGTCAGGATGGGGACGTTTTTGTAGACTTTAGTAGTCAAGTCTAATGCTTTGGTTTCGTCTCCTCCGGTTTTAACAACCGATCCCCAGAGTGCGAGGAAATTCCAGCGGGCAACGCCTGATGTTTTAGGATCGGCAGTAATCACTTTTACTCCGTCTTTGCTTAAATCTTCCCAGGTTTTGATGCCTTTGGGATTGCCTTCGCGGGTGACTATTGCTCCTACGGATTTGCTGACTATGCCTTCGTTGGGGACTTCTTTTTCCCATCCAGGCTCAATGAGTCCGGCTTTTTCGATTTTTGCGGTGTCGAGGGCGAGGGCTAGGTGTACGATGTCTGCTTCTAAACCGTCAATTACGGCGCGAGTTTGGGAACCGGAACCGCCGTAGCTTTGGTTGAAGGTGACGGTTTGGCCTTTTTCTTTTTGCCATTGTTCTACGAATTTGGGAATTATCGCTTCGTGGGCGGCTTTGGTGACGGCGAAGGATACTAGGGTTAATTCTACGTTGCCTTTGTTGGCTGCTGGGCTAGCACCGCCTGGACTGCTGCCGGGACTGGCTGCGGGGTTGTTGGTGGTTCCCTGGCCGCAGGATGCAACGGCTAGACTTAAAGTTATTCCCACTAAAAATAGTGACACAAATCTTTTCAGCCCAGTCAATGATTTATTTGTACCGGCTGGTGGCTGTTGCGGCCAGTGAAGGTGTTGAGTTAGGCGTTGCCACGGGCTCATTATATTTGTTCCTCTAGATAAAGTACGGTTTTTAGGTAGGAATACCGTAATTATGGTTGTGAAGTACGATTATAGACAAGAGCGAGTGAAATGGCAACAAAAAAAACAAATTGGGGGAACTCAGGGTCGATCGCATATCCTGAAGTCTTTTCCGTCGGTGTTTTCTAGTCAGATTCGGGGTAAAATGTAAAGTGTATAAATAAATATTATTATTAAGTTAAGGTGCTAAGCTGGCGCGGCTGCACGATTCGCCTGCACGATACGCCTTACATATAGCATCGGCCGATCGCCCAAATCTAATAGCCCTGCCAAGAGTCCCCGCCCCAGGGGGATATGTCTGACTCGCGCGATCGCCCTTAAGTAAGAAAAAGTTTTAACTGGTATGTCCTTACCCCGCCCAGTCTCAGACACCCTAATTGAACTGTTGAAGCCTGTAGCCTCGGAATTGGGAGAAAGATTGGGAGCAAGCGCTGTCAACGAACGCTATGCAGAAATTGAGCCCTCTGGTTCTTCAGCTTTGAACCAGCAAATCAAAAAAGACCCCCGCTGGATTAAAGCACAAGTGAGATATTTGCAGCGGCAGCAGGCCAGAGAACAAGAATTAATCGCGATCGCCGACGCAGAAGAAAGGGTAAAGGAAGAACGGGCTAATCGAATTAAGGCACAAGAAGTAAGAGATAAGCGGGCAATTAGTCGGCTTTGCCGCGACTTAATGCGGGAGTTTCAATCCGAAGCAATTCGAGTTAAGCTGAACGAAATTCAAACAATTTGGGACAGGGACAACTGGTTTTCTAATTTGAGCAGGCAGGAAACTGAACAGATTTTGCAGCAGCAACAGCACCGATTGCTGCTGTTAGTTGCTCCCGCAAAAATTAGCCAAGATTGCCCCGATTCGTTTCGCCACAATCTGAATATCGAGCTGCCGGCTAAGTTAAGAGCTTTTTTGAACCAGCACTACCCCCCGCACGGAGAGTTGTGCCCGGTTCAGTTTTACGGAGACTATTTCAAAAAATCCATTTCTGATATTGATGTGGAGCGGTTGCAGACTGTGTTGTCTCCCGTACCGACAGCTATACTGTACAGCGATATCAGCGATTATGAAGTTAATTTTCATGTGGGTTTTTGGGGAGTCATCAATCAGAGCGTTTCTCTAGTGGCGATGCAGCCTTGGAATTGGGAAGAGGTTTATCACCAGTTGGAGGCGGAGGGAAAAGATAGAAAGCTGAGCTTGCGGATTATTAGGCAAATAATTGTGACAATTCACAAATTATTGGCGGCTTTTTTAGCGGATTTGTATTATTTAAATATCGATTTTACTCACGAACCTCAGCTATTTACATTAGAGGCGGAATTTGCTCAGGAATGGTTTTCTAAAGATTGGGCAAAACCGTATATTGAAACTCTTAAAGAAATTCAGGAGCAGCAGCGAATAGTCTATAAGGGAGAGATGCGGCGGCTGGCGCTGCGAGAGGCGAAAGCTAGGGCGGAACGCCAGCGTTTGGAGGAGGCTGAACTCAAACGCAGAGAGGAAGCTGAGGCTGCAGCTAAGCGCGTGAAGGAATTAGCTCACAAATTAAAACATCAGAAATGGCGGTGTGTATATACGCTGCCGGGACATTCATCGTTTGTGAATTCTCTGGCGATTAGCCCTGACGGCAAAATTTTGGCTAGCGGTAGTTGGGATAAAACTATTAAGATTTGGGATTTAGAAACCACGGAATTAATTGGCACTCTGACGGGACATTCCGATCGCGTAAATTCAGTTGCTATTAGCTATGACGGAAAAATGTTGGTCAGCGGCAGTTCGGACGAAACAATTAAGTTTTGGAATTTGCACAACGGTGATTTGCTGTGTACTTTTCCGGGACATTCTATGGAGGTGAATTCGGTGGCGATTAACCCGAAGGGCCTGGTAATTGCTAGCTGCGGCGGGGCTGATAATACGATTAAGCTTTGGAATTTGCGGAGTGGCGAGTTGCTGCGGACTTTGAGGGGTCATTCTGACAATGTGAATGCGGTGGTTTTTAGCCCAGACGGTAAAATATTGGCGAGTGGTAGTTCGGATGCGACGAGCAAGGTTTGGGATGTGGAAAGTGGCAAGTTGCTGCGGACTCTTTCGGGGTTGAATGTTGGGGTGAATTCTGTGGCGATCGCGCCGGATGGTCAGATTCTTGCTAGCGTGAGCAATGATTATACGATTAAGCTGCGGAATTTGCAGACGGGCAGTTTGTTGCGGATTTTAAATACTAATTCTGGGAGGGGAAAGGGTGTAACGAATTTAGGAACGAATGAGGCGCTGCATATTTTGCAAAATTATGTGAGTCGGGGCGAGTCGGTTGCTATCAGTCGGGACGGTTTGACTTTGGCTAGCGGGTGCGATGATAATACGATTAATATTTGGAATTTGCAGACGGGGGAGTTGTTGACCAGTCTTAAGGGACATTCGGGTACGGTGTACTCGGTGGCGATCGCACCTTCGGGCAATTTGCTCGCCAGCGGGAGTGCGGATCAGACGATTAAGATTTGGCGCTGCGATTAGTTAATTGGCAGTGGGCTGTGGGCAGCGGGCAGACAATTCCGGTTTTGCCCTTACGGGGAGGGGTTTTGAGCGAATTTGAAAAAAAAGTTGGCTGGGGGGGTTGCGCTAATCACTATAAGTTTGCTATATTAAGTTTCACTGCTGGTGTAACTCAGTTGGTAGAGTAGCTGATTTGTAATCAGCCTGTCGCAGGTTCAAATCCTGTCACCAGCTTTACTCTAAATGCTCTAAATGTTTGTATCTTAAATCCCCGACTTCTTGGAGAAGTCGGGGATTTTGGTATTCTGTTTTTTAAGAAATCAGGAGACTGCACGTGCTGTTTCCCTACAATACTACAATATTATTTTGGCGTAGGGACACCGCACTGTGCCCATTGGTGTCAACTTAAGCTGTCAGCCAGCCCAGCCCGTTAGTCAGCCCGCGAGTCCGCCAGGGAATGAATTCCCTGTCTAATAGCAAAAGTCCTCTTAAGAGGACTAAGCTGTTCTGCATTTAAATTGTCTGTCAAAAAACAATCTAACTCTTGTGGGGTGGGCGTCCCGCCCGCCCTGAATATGCAATTTAAAGGCGCGGCGCGACAGCTTAATGAGTTCTTCAGTCCTCTTAAGAGGACTTTCGCTTTGAGACAGGGGTTTCAACCCCTGTCGGACTTTCGGTTTGACCTTAAGTTGACATCTATGAGCATTGCAGTGTCCTCGGTATCATTCCGGTGCAACCGGAATTGATATCACAAAGGGTGCGGCTGCTTTTTTCAACCATTCAATTGTTGCTGCATCAAGTACGGGTTCCAGTTTCTCGACTACAGCAGCATGATAATTATTCAACCATGCTAGTTGAGTCTTTGACAGCCGATCGACATTTATTAATTTGCGCTCAAACGGAATATACGTCAGCGATTCAAATCCGTACCAAACCGAACCGTTTTTTGAGGGCATTTCCCTGACAACATAGAGATTTTCGATGCGAATTCCGCCCCATCCCGGTTCGTAATATCCCGGTTCGATGCTTGTTACCATTCCGGCTTCCAGGGGATACTGCACAGATTTGCTGATGCCGTTTGGCCCTTCGTGGCCTGCTAAAAACGCGCCGACTCCGTGCCCTGTACCGTGTCCGTAGTCTAGCTGTTCTTGCCATAATACCGCACGGGCGATCGCATCTAATTGCGCTCCCGTTGTTCCTTTGGGGAATTGCTGCATTGCACAGTTGATGTGCGCGATTAAGACGGTTGTGTAGTGTTCTATTTGTAGCGCCGTCGGTTCTCCGATACTTACTGTTCTCGTATCGTCGGTTGTACCTGCTAAATATTGCGCGCCTGAGTCCAATAACAGCAGTTCCCCCGGTTTTAACGTTATTTCAGGGCTGGGGGTTCCGTAATGTACGATCGAGCTATTGGCTCCCGCACCGGCGATCGTTCTAAAAGTTAAAGTCTGAAAATCTGTTTCTTGCTGGTAAAAATGTTCGATGCTTTCTTTGACATCAAACTCGGTAACTACCTTACCATTTTCTAGCTGTTCTGTCAACCACTTTAAAGTCAAAGTTTTCGCTCGACTTGCTTTAAAATTGGCTGATTTCATCTGCTCAATTTCTACGGGATTTTTGCGAGCTTTCATCCCTTCTACCGGATGTGCCTTAAAAACTATTTCGATGTTGTAAAACTGCGCTTCTTGATGGTTTAATATTAACTGGTACGTGCCTGCTGTGCTGTGTTTCGGGTCTAAAAGTACCCGAACTTTATGTGGCAAATTTACGCAAGTTTCTAATGTATGCGGATAGTCTGCGTAGGGAAGCAAAGTTACATCCGCACGCAATTCTTGCTTGATTTCTGGTGAAATTCGTTCGGGATTTGTAAACAAAAACGCTGAATCTGTGGTGACAATGGCATAGGATATGAAAATGGGGATGTGGGGAATATCCGAGCCTCGGAGATTGAACAGCCACGCTATTTGATTCAGGTTGGTAATCGGAAGCACATCGATATTGGCTTTTTGCATCGCTTCCCTGACTCTGGCTAATTTTTCGGCGGCGGTTTCTCCTGTCAGGGATGCAGGTAAGCTAAATATTGGCTCTGCATCAATCGCGGGTAAAGTCTCTGCTGTTTGCCAAGGAGTTTGCGATCGCACTTTGTCTGTCAAATTCTCCCGGATTGGTATGAGCTCAATCTCCGCAGTTGCAAATTTTTTCACCCAATTTTGATATTGCTCTGTCGCTACGGTAAACGGGTCAAAACCCATGCGAATTTTCCTTGATTTTTCTGCAGATTCTACAGCCAGTTTTTCTAAAGTTTCAATTAACGTTAAATTTCCTTCTAAGCCGAGTTTCGATATTTGAATAATTCCAGTATCGACTTGCAATTCGGCTTGTTCGTAATAGCGGGAATCCACAAACAACCAAGCGGAATCTTTGCCAACCAACAAATCACCAGCGGAGCCCGTAAAACCGCACATCCAAGCTCGCCGCTGCTTCGCTGCTGGAACTGATAAATTTAAGTGTTCGTCAACCGCTGGTATGTAATAGCAATCTAAGTCGTAATCTGCCATCAAATCACGCAAGTCTGCCAGTTTGGCAGCGGAGGTATCTTGAATATTTGTATTTGCTTTCAAGTTCGTGGCAACCATTTTTAAATTTCCTATTTTACTTGTTTAAAATTGTCTTCAAACCTTTAACTAATCTCCTAATACCTGCGGTGGCGGTTGCTTTCTCCAAAGCACCGTAAGCAACGCGCAAATAGCAGCCGTTATCCATGCCGAAGGTTGTACCGGGAAGGACTGCTACGTGATATTCGCGAATTAATTGTTCTACTAATTCCATTGTATCGAGTTCAGTATCAACTTTCAAGAAAAAGTAGAAAGCTCCGCAGGCTGGGGAAATTGTACACAAATTTTGGATAGTATTGAGTTCGTCTAATACGAGTTGGCGCACGGATGCGATCGCCCTTACATAATTATCGCAGTAACCTCTACCAACTTGCAAGGCTCCCAGGGCTGCATACTGAGAAATTACGGGCGGACAAATTAAGATGGTATCTTGAATCTTTCTCACAGAAACGAGCAAGTGTTCTGGTATTACCATATACCCGATCCGCCAACTCGCAAAACCGTATGCTTTGGAGAGGCTAAACAGAGAAATTGTATGTTCGCTGCTGTTGGGAAAAGCGGCGGGCGAACAGTGTTGGACGCCGTTATAAGTAAAATATTCGTAGGCTTCATCGCTGATGTGATAGATGTTGTGCTGGCGACAAATTTCGTTAACTTCCCGGAGTGCTTCGCCAGGATAAACGACGCCAGTTGGGTTGTTGGGTGAAACGGTGACTATGGCTCGCGTTTTGTCAGTAATTGCTTTTTTTATAGCATCGATATTAAGTTGATAGTTTGCGTCGGTTTCTACTATCACTGGTCGGCAATTTGCCATAATAGCCGCCATTTCGTGATTGAAGTAATAAGGTGATGGGATAATAACTTCGTCCCCCGCCGAAGTGATAGCGAGAATGGCGTTGGTAAATCCCATGTTGCTGCCGGCGGTAACGACAATGCAGTTGTTGCTGTTAATTTCTATGTCGTTATCTGTTTTTAGTTTGGCTGCGATTGCATCCTGTAATTGTGGAATTCCTTCCACGGCTTTGTATTTGTGATTGTCGGGATTGGCGAAGAATTCGGGGATTTTTTCAAATGATTCTTGTGGCGGATTGTAGTAAACTACGCCTTGTCCTAATGATATCGTTCCCGGATTTTGGCGAATCAGTTCGCCAACTACGGGAATTATTGGCGACTGTACCGATTGCATTCGGGTCGCGTGATTTTTCATCATATATTATAGGTAATTGTAGGGGCAGATTTAGTGAGAATGTACGTCCTTAAGCAAGTTTACTATTTCATACACGCGCCTCCACTTCAGGATCTATGTAATTCTATTTTAGAACCTTGCGGGGACTTAAACACTTTAACTTGTGCGGGCAATCTTTCGCCCAATTCTCGAACGTGGGTAATGACTCCAATCAGCCTGTCTCGCTGCCGCAAAGATTCTAAAATTTGAGTAACGCTTTCGAGAGTTTCGGTATCTAAAGTACCAAATCCTTCATCGAGAAACAAGCTGCCCAAGTGAGCCCCTTGAGACAGTTTCTCTGACAAAGCTAAAGCCATTGATAAGGAAGTTGCAAAGGTTTCGCCGCCGGAAAGGGTTCGCACTCGTCTAGCTTCGCCGCCGTTCCAATTATCTGCTACCCAGTATTCGCCGTCTTGGTTTTTTAGTTTGTAGCGATTTTCGGTTAATTCTTGCAAAATTAATGTGGCGCTGCCGACTAATTCTGCTTCTAAATGTTCTAAAATGTAGGATTGAAATTCGTTGGATTTGAGATTCTGCGCTAAGGTGTGATAAGTTTGCTCTTGTTCTGTGAAATTTGTGATTTGCTGTGACAGTCTTTCGGCTTGTTCGAGATTTTGGGCTGCTACTTGAATCCAAGCTAAAAGTTCGGCGCGGTTGTTGTTGGCTTGTTTAAGGTTTTCTTGGGCGGTACGTTTTGCCGATCGCACTTGTGCTAAAGTATTTTCATCGGTAGTTCTGCCTGCGATCGCCTCGCTCAAATCTTTCGCCCGCGTCTCTAACTGAATTTTTGATTCGCGGTGAGAGCGAATAGCATTTTCCCATTCTGATTGTTCCTTAACTGTCGCAACCGCTGCTAAAAATGTCTCTTCTGTGAAATCAGCCGCCGTTAATTTTGCTGACCAATCCAGGTTTAGCTGCTGTTTCTGGGCTTGGGCTTGCCCAAAAGCCTCTCCAGCTTGTTGCTCTCTCTCTGCGGCTTGAATAACCTTATTTTGAGCAGTTTGATAGGATTTTTCGGCAACTTTTAGCAGATTTGCCAAGTCTTGCTTGTCTTGTTCTAAGACTTTTGCTAAATTAGCATAAGGTTGATATTCGGTAATTTGATAAAGCGCATTTACACAACTTTGGAACTGCTGCTGGCGGCGGTCTGATTCGGCGATCGCATCTTGATATTCCTGCTGTTTAGCTGCTTGAGTCGCCACCGCCAAATTAAATCTTTCCTGAAAATTATCATATTCCAATGATGCCAGTTGGAACTGCTGTTCGGTTTCGCGGTATTGGCGATCGCTCTCTTTAAGGATTGCCAACTCCTGCTGCAACCCCAAGCTTTCCCACTGAGGATTTTCCAGAATTTGAGTGATTTGCTGCTGCAATTCGGCAACTCTATTCGCTGTTAATTCGAGCATTTGAGCAATTTCCGACTCTTTTTGCTGGCAAGCTGAAGCTGTACTTTTTGCCTCAGCAGCCAACCTTTGAGCATCTTGAAAAAGCTGATTTGCCGCCGCCAATTTCCGCCGCAAATCAGCGACATCGACAATATTAGAATCTGGCAAAGGAGGCAGGCTCTCGCTCTCAGGATGCACCCCCCCGCACACCGGGCAAGTATCGCCAGAATTCAGCGACATTCTGATAGCAGCCACACTCTCTAAACGTGCCGCTTCCGCATTAGCGGTTTCCGCCACTTCTAACTCGCGGGCGCACTCTTTTAGCCTGAGTTCAACGGCTTCTAAATTAGTGGTAGCCTTCACATAATTTTTTTGAGCGCTTTCCTTCTGCGCCAGAGATTTATCCAACTGTTCTTGCTGAGTCTTTTGCTGCTTGGTAATTAGCTGAAGTTCCATCAATAAGGGTGAAATTTGCTGCAATTGCTCTAAACGCTTTCCTCCCCGCGCATACTGTTCGAGCTGTGCCGCTGCTTGAGTAACTCGAAAACCCGCACCTTGAATTTTAGTGTTAGCAGCTTGCAGGTCTTTATCTGCAGCCATAAAAAAGCGGAGTTTTTCCTGTTGAATTTTTTGGGCAAGCGCAACTTCTTTTTCTAATTGAGCGCGCTGTTCTTCATATACTTTAGCAGTAGCTAGAGCATCTTCGCGAGCCTTAATTTGTGGCGCTAGCACCTCTTCTTTGGCTTTTGCCGCGTCAAGTTGCTGCTGCTCTACTGCCAGCTCAGAGCGAGCTTTAATTAACTGCTTTCTCGCTGCCACCGAGGCACTTTCGGCAGTTTCATACTGACTGCGAGCCGATCGCACTAAAGCCCAATCTCCCTGTAAATGATTGGCAGCTTGCGCTCTTTCTAAACGCTGTGCTAAAATTTCCATTTCAGCGGAATTAGCATTTAATTGGGCCAATTGTTGTTGTAACTCTTGCCAGCGAGCGATTTGCGAAAATAGCTGTTCCTCTTCATCTAGAGCCTTCTGAGCTTTCATCACAGCGCGATCGAACTCAGGCAACTGCTGCTCTAAAATCAAAAGTTGCGATCGTCTTTGATCCACCTCATCCGCCGTCGGCGCACTCAGCTCAGCTAGCTGCCTTTCCACCATTTCCCGTTCTTGTTTCAGCAACTTTGCGAGTTCATTTGTTTCCTTCCGCATCTGCTCAAAAATCTCAAATCCTGCTAGCTGTCGCAAAATTTCCCGGCGTTTTGAAGTATCCCCTTTAATAAACTCATCAAACTTGCCTTGAGGCAGAACAATTGCTCGCGTAAAAGTATCAAAATCCATTCCTAAAATCTGTTCAATGGTATTTTGAACAGCAACAATACTCGTTCCCAAAGTTTCCCATTGGCCATTTTGCCAGTTGTCCAAAATCACCTTATTTTCAGGATATTTCGGACGGAAACGCCACCTTCGCGTCACCCGGTACTGTGCCGAACCCACAGCAAAACGCAACTGCACTTTTAAATTTTCGCTGCCTTGGCTCGCCAAATCACTTACTTGTTTGCCACTGCGAGTAGTAGTGCCAAAAAGAGCGTAAGTCATGGCATCTAGCAGTGAAGATTTGCCCGCACCTGTAGCACCAGTAATGGCAAACAAATCGAGTTGAGAAAAATCTAAACGCTGTTCGCGGTGGAAGCTGGTAAATCCTTCGAGAATAAGTTCGAGTGGACGCATAC
This sequence comes from Microcoleus sp. B7-D4, assembly GCF_036705125.1. NCBI lineage: Bacteria > Bacillati > Cyanobacteriota > Cyanophyceae > Oscillatoriales > Microcoleaceae > Microcoleus > Microcoleus sp. B7-D4. The sequence goes on along the minus strand of NZ_JAUBTT010000069.1, from coordinate 27,003 downwards.
TGATTTTAGATTTTAGATGGTGGATTTCTATTACTCTTTACCAGGCTCTGCCTGGTAAAGCAGATCCGGAGGCTCTGCCTCGAATTTTCCTATTTAAGCGCGAGGCAGGGCCTCTGGATATTGGTTCCCAGACGGAGCCTGGGAACCAGTTATTGTATCTTTTCCTATTTAAGCGCGAGGCAGAGCCTCTGGATATTGGTTCCCAGACGGAGCCTGGGAACCAGTTATTGTATCTTTTTACGCATTTAATTATTAACTGTTTCCTTAAACTTCTTGTACAAGTTTTGAAATTCCTCCAATACTGCCGGTTTCGGTGTCGTTCCCAAGCGGTTTTGATAATAGTTACAAAACTCTGCTGCCGGATCGAAATTATTGGGATCGATATTAGTTATTTCTGTTGCTTCTAGCGCTGCATCTGGATAGCGCGGTTCAATTAACAGCGCTTGGGAACAGATTTGGCGCACTCGATCGGCAAGTCCGATTTGCGGACTGTCCAGTTCGACAATTACTTTCAAGAAACCAGGATGATACTGATGAGCTTCTAAAGTTTCATCAAGATTGTCGTTATGACATTTAAGCACTTTTAACGGCTTGTGGCAAGCCACAGGCTTAAATTCCACCTTTGCCTGACTTCCCGGCTCAACTTCTATCAAGCAAAATCCTTTTTCCTGTTCCGCTTCTCCAAAATCTAACTGAATCAAAGAACCGGAATAATAAGCGGGAGAAGTCTCAGAAATTCGCTGGTGAATGTGGATATGTCCGAGGGCAACATACTGAGCTTCCGGCGGCAGAGTTTCCGAGGACAGCAGATATTTTTCTCGCGTGTAATAAGCGACTTCGGATTTTGCCAATCGAGCGCCGTCAATGCTCATGTGTCCCATGAGAAAATTGACAGTATTGTCTCTAAACTCCCTGGTTAAATCTTCTAGTAAATATGCTACGATTTCGCGGTAATCTTTTCGGCGATCGGCATCGCCAGACTGCCAGAGAGAATTAGCATCTAACAGTCTTTGTTCGGAAGCAAAAGGCATCGCTCCCACACAAAGTTTACCGCTTTTTGTATTAAGAGTAATTGTGCCACCGTCGGCGGAAAGCCTGGGTTTGCCTAAAGCGCGAACACCGGCGAGGGAAAGCAATTGCGCGATGCTGTCGATGCGGGAGGCCGAATCGTGATTACCGGCGATCGCAATTGCGGGAATTCCTGCCGCTTGGAGTTCGCAGAAAAAGTTATAAGCAATGCGTTCGGCGTAAGCGGGAGGGTTGGGCACGTCGAAAATGTCGCCGGCAACGAGTACAGCATCGACATCCAAGGCTTTTGCTTGCTTCAAAATCTGTTCGAGGGCGATCGCAATTTCGGAAGTGCGATCGATCCCTCGGAAACGCCGCCCTAAATGCCAGTCAGCAGTATGAATTATTCGCATAGTACGAGGAGTATTTTGTTTATGTTAATAGAAACGCGCCACTTTTCAATCTTCCTCATTTTCTTTAATTGCTGTTTCAATCTCATCAGGATATGCCTCAGCATAACTAAAAGCATTCACCAAATCTGCTGCACAGAGATAGGGATGACCTTCTAAAATATGAGCATCGGTGGCATCTTGACGGCGATAACTTATTAACAGCCAAACAGGAATCCGCGTTTTTCGGATACAGGCTTCACCGCCCATGACACCGGGAGTCTTTTGAATTCCATACCAGAGGTATTCTATCATTTCTACTCACTCCGAAGGACGGTTAACTCGAATCAGTAAACTTCTCACTGTTTCTCGATTAGCAATAGCTTCATTAATCCGTAAAGCCAGCCTATCCCTATTTGAATCATCTTTACAAACAATGATACCAGCATGGTCTGGTTGTAATGTATGCAGCCTGATAAAATGACGGCGATTGAGCGTTAAAATAGCGCGGTCAATACTCACTGCAAAAGCTAACACTTCTTCATCAGGAATTTGTTGATTAGCATTTCCTGCTTCCTGTACGGTAAGGACATCGTGGCCTAAAGTCCTCAGCAATTCCACAAGCCGCCTCGGAAATTGTTCATCTGCATAGAAACGCGCCACTTTTCAATCTTCCTCATTTTCTCTAATTGCTGTTTCAATCTCATCAGGATATGCCTCAGCATAAGCCCAAGCATTCGCCAAGTCAGCGGCACGCAGAGTCGGATAGTCTTCTAGGAGTTCAGCTTCAGAAATACCTAAACCGCGAGCATTCACCAGTACCCAAACAGGAATTCGCGTTTGTCTGATGCAAGCATCGCCGCCGCACACGCCGGGAGTCTTTTGAATTCCCGACCAAAATTTTCTTAAACTTTGGGCTAGTAATTCTATAGCTTGAGCCTTCTCTTCGGGAGTTAAAGCCAAGAGTTGCGGTTGCAATTCTTTCAGTGTCATCTTTGTAATTATTGAGGTCATGAATATTAATTTTTTTTGCCATACAGGTATTCTAGCACTGGTGGCTAAATCAAAACTTTCATTCAACAGGCTTCACATCGTGAAACCGAGTATAATCAACCACCCGCCCTCCCGTTGCCGATTTCAAAAGAATATCTACAAACCGCATATTCCACATAATTTCAGACGCCACAAAAGAATGTCGCGCATGAATAGTTTGCGAAACTGTTTCGTCAATTCCTGTTAACGTAATTACAATTTCCGCTTGCTGTTCCATCAAATCTTGAGCAGTAAGTTGGTACAAAGGACTGCTCTCCTCAATTGCGTGCATAACCGTCCAAGTTAATGCAAAAACCGGAGAATGGCTCCGCATCAATTGCAAATCGTAAAAACGCCGCATAAATTCTCCTTCCGGTGTTACCTCGTCACGGATCAAAGTAGCTCGCTGCTGCGCTTCTAAAATTTGGTTAAAACGCTGATTTGCTGTGCGGTACATCAGAGTCGGAACGCCGTTGAAAGGAGCGATCACAGCTACCCGGGTGAAGATAACTCTAGCTGTTGGTCGAGAAAATCTCGAAAAAGCCAGTCCCGTCACCATCGCCACTCCCCACAAACCAAAAAGCGCTTGGATCGCGACTATAGTATTAGCGTAATCCGTGCGCGGATACATAGAGCCGTAGCCGATCGTCGCCATTGTTTGCACGCTGAAATAAAAGGCATCTGGGAAAGAACCCGGCCGCGCGTTAGCAATGCAATCTCCTCCCGCCAAGTATGCTAAGGCAAATAAAGAATTCGTGACTGTATAGGAGAGACAAATCAGCATAAAAAATCGCGGCCAAGAAAGAGTTAGCAGCCTGTGGTAGAGGTCGGCAAAATGCAGGCGAGGTACTCCCAACTTGACAATATTTAAGGGGAATTGTCCTTGGCGACTGACTAAACGAGCCTGTGGCTGGTGATTGCGGTTGATTTTCATTGCGATTTGTAACTGCGGCTGTTTCAATTTGTAACTATTGCTTTGACCGGGAAAACTTATCCTTTAGACTGATGTCTGATTCCAAAAATTCGGATAAAAGCGGAGTTTAGAAATGGTTGAGCTTAACTGGCATGACTATCTCGTTATGGTTTCTTTTGTGGCTTCTATTGCGGGTCTAGTCCTGCTGAGTGATAATCGCAACTCGCAGCCAACGGACGATTCCCTACGGGATAGCTTCGCTTCACGCACTTTGAGCGAAGAAATCCTAATCAAGATGAGCTTTACTTACTGGATAGTATACTGCATCTCTTTTTTCGGGCTAAAACTTCACCTACCAGAGGATAGCTGGTTATTGCTCAGTTTGAAGCTGACTACGGTTCTTTCTTACTTGTTGACTGCTTCTAGCATACTCAGCCTGCCGCTGCAACGCATGGCTGTCCGACGAGTTGAAGATTAACAAAAGGTGTTTGTAGTGAGGACTTCAGTTCTTTCGATCGCGGTGAAGAAAAACTAAAGTCCTGACTGCAAAGCTATTTGAGTTATATTACCGGGCAATAAGCTCACAGCTAGCTGTGAGCTTGTTCAATGGTTTATTATCCGAGGAATGCGAACATAACGCGCCCAAAATGGCTAGGGTCGATCGCACTCATACTTGAAATTGCCACTCTGTTTCTGCTGTCCGTGGGCTGTGGCCATCTCAACGAGTATCCGTTGGCGAAGAAGCCGGCGCATTAGGGCATAGCAGTATGCCACGAACTTAGCTGGTTAGGATTTAAAGCCTTTAGAGCTTTTCTTTTTCTCCTGCGGCTTGGACTTTGACTTATTAACTTCGCCTAAAGCTTCCTGAAATAAGTTGTGCAGATGCACGGGAACGCTGGCAATTTCCGGGAGTTCGGGTTCTAAGGGTTTTTTAAACTCTTGCAGCAAGGCATCTAAATCGCGATCGAGCTGAAAGTCTTTACGTTGCAATACAGTTTGCAAAATTTGTTCTAATTTCGCTGGATTAACTTTAGCTAACCGTTGCCAAATCCAGACATTAATTGCAGTATCTTCGAGATAGTTACGCACTAGCTTTTCGTAACCGGGAACGGTTGAAAAATCTTCGGCTGCTAGCAGTGCAGTAAATTGAGCGTAAGTAGACAAAAAGGTTTGTCCCCAGCGAGGATGAGAAAGTGCTGTCACCTGTTCGGCTTTCTTGAAGCGATCGGGCAATTCGACTTTCGGCATTACCATTTTTGAACTAGCATTGCTGTCGAGCATTACCTCAACTGCTTTAGCATCAGCACCTGCAGCCGCGATTGCTGCTGCTTTGACTTCTTCTCGATCGACTCCGGCATCTTCCACGATATCCGCCAGAGATTTACTTCCATCAACGCCCATATCAGCTAGGCGTTTTTTAGTGATAAATTCCTGAAATTGGGCCAACTGTTTATTCAGGTGATATCCCGATAGCGTCAATTCCTCACTGCCAAAAAATTCGGTAAAATCTTCGTGGTAGTGTTCTACCGACTGCCAAGCTTGCTCTAACAATTCCGGCGCATCGCTGTACAGGTTATTTTTCTGATTTTGCTTGAAATTGCCGATCGCCACCGCCAACTTCGGCTTACCCAATTTCCCCATGAGGATGGGAGAGCTCGAAAGTATCCACCAGTCATCGGTGAGGGGAGAAATCCGAGCTCGCAAGATTTCTCCTAACTTAAAGCGAGACATTTCTGCAAGAAAATTAGGACTGTTGGGCTTGACAACGTAGTGCTTTGCCGTCAGCCAGTTCATCAGTTCAAACCTGTCGGGGAAAAGTTGAGTGATTTCAAATAAGCCAGCGAAGCTTCTGTGCTCCCAACTTTCCAGCAAGCTACGATCGCTCTCGGTTAAATCCGGCTGACTTTCGACAAATAGGTCGATCGGCGTTTTGTCTCCGACTTTACCTTCGACTGTAAAACTGTCAATCACTTGATTTTGCTGAGCAATATCGTAGCGCTCGCCGGTCGATCGAGCTGCAGCATAAGCTTCCAAAGCTACCGCCAACTCTCCCTCAGCATCTAGAACAAAGTCAATTAAATTTTGCTTGAGTGTCCAAGCTCTTTCCAACATTTCATCCACAAGTAATACCGATTTTGAATGAGAGGATTTAGATTTTTAACAATTATCGGACTTGAAGCCACCGACGCTTTACGATCCGGCTGCGATTGAAGAAAGCGCATCGCGAACAATGACAAAAATATGCGATGATGCCTCAGTCCTGAATTAGTTTAATTTTAAGGCTAATAGTCAAAAAAAAATGTTAATCTCAAACGGAAGCATCCCAATTTGGTAAAAAGCGTTTATTACGAGTGCGATCGTCCCGCAAAGCTTTGCCTATACATCTGGCTTAGGAGCCCGAATTAAATAACTTACAATTTTAATTGTTATGGTGGGATGGGCGTCCCGCCCGTCCAAAAATGGCGGGCGGGACGCCCAACCCCTACTCCCCACTTTCAAGAGTGTAAGTTATTTAATTCTCATTCCTTCGCGATCTCACAGCCAACACTCCTGTGAAATAAAAATCTTGCTGAAAAATGCGATTTCAACTTAACCTAAAAATACCCCTCTCCGATGTAGAGAGAGGCTCAAAATCCCCAAAAACTTCGCTAATCTCGCGTTGAAAACTGTGCAACCTATCAACAACAGTCCAAGACGCAGCAACCGGGTTTTTTTATCAAAACACTTCCCTGCATTCCGGTACCCGGCTAAAAATAACCGAAACGCTTTAGTTTGTGTGCGTCCAAGACTGAAAAATACTTGCGATCGCTCTTAGCGGCCGTCTTTGTCAATGTCACCAGGGACAGCGCGTTCCACCCGATCCCAAGCGTCGCGCGTGGCGTGCTTCGCTTTTTCCCAATTCACATTAGACTTACCGCGATTTGTTTCGTAGTCGCGCTGCAAATCCGGTTCGATCTCGTGGTATTTCTTACCAGTAGCGCCATAGCGGCTGTATCCCTCATAACCAGTGCGGTATGCAGGCTGATAGTCTTCGTAAGTTGTGCTCGTGTCGGCGTAAGGACGGGAACTGTAGTTGCTTTGCCAGTAAGCATCTTCTACCGTGGGGTCGATCGCCTCGCCCACACCTTTGCCCACCAAACCGCCGCTAAACGAACCCACAACAGCGCCCACAACTGCTCCTACAGGCCCGCCGATCGCACCGCCGATCGCCGCACCCGCAGCACCCGCACTCGCCGCACCAATACCCGTTGCGACTGGATGAGCTCCCTTTTCCCCGGAAATCGGGTCTAGGTTAGCATCAGGTTCATGTACCGTTTTTTTGTCATCGCTCATGATATTTTTTTCCTTTTATCTAAATGTAACTATTATTAAATTTACCTTTTAAATTCATATCTATTCATCTGCCTTGAGGATGAATCTGCTAGCTTAAAAAGCAGGGAAATGAGAACATACTTCTCGACTCAAAAACGAGTTTTATACGCTACTCTCAAGCAATAAGGTGCGCCGAGGCGCACCCTAGATAATTATGTTCAACTGAGTTCTGAGATCGGCTCAATTGTGTACTCAGTGAAGCTGTGTATTTACCAGCAACTTGAGTTATATCTAAATCTCTTGATTTATTAGTTGCCCGTGACCTTTTCGATCAAATCTTCAGCTTTTTGAACTATGCCTTCTTGCGGGTGTTCTCCCTTGTACTCCTTTAAGCTTTCGTCGTAAGCTTTCTCGACGTTTGCAGGATTTTGAGAGGTTTTGACTATTTCTTCGTAAGCTGCTTGGGGATTGAGATCCTCGAAACTTTCTGCGGGGTCAGTAATTTTAGCTTCTGGCGGCGCCTGAGTTCTGTCTTGACCTGCGTAAGCAGCCTGACTGGGTACTACCGCTAGACTTAGCAGACCAATGAAAGCCAGCGTACATACCAGCAAAATGCTTTGGCTCAATGTTTGTCCGAGAGCTTTTAAAACCCGCTTCATATCAACTTCTCCTCGTATTTTTCCGCAAAAATTATGGTGTTTGTCGCCCCTTCACTGCGATCGCACCTTTCAAAATTTAGCGATCGGGGCAACTTTTGTTGCAAGTGCTGCACCTAGATACAGCGAAAAGGGAGATTTACCGTGTTGTGAAATATATTAAACGCCTGCTCGTTAACTTTACTTCTACCAAAAGATAGATTAGTTCTCTCCGCTCCTAAATAGAAAATTCCTCACATCACGTACCATGCTCACTAACAGGCTAGGAGTGCCCGTTCCACAACAAATAAACCTTCTTGGATAACAGACCCCAAAGCCTGTTTATGAAAGGCTAATTGAGATTGCTACCCTATTTCAGTTATTCGCAACTGGAGAAACATTCCAACGGATTTAAAGCCAAAAGTTACAACCATTCTTGATTAATATCGAGGTTGCGAATCTGCATCGCTTGTTCAAATAGTTCGGTAGAAAGAGCTTGCTCTACCGACCAAACGCCCGGTTTTTGCAGCTTTCCTTCTAACATTAATTGAGCTATGCTGCCAGTACCGATGCCCGTAGCGACGGCAGCACTGGGGTGTATCGCTGTCGAGCAAACTTTAGCGGGTTGACCGTTTTTGAGACCGGTCACTTGCGATCGCACTGCCACACCAACCCCACTAAAACTATTAGTAACACTGGTCATCCCATAACTGACGTAGGAGAGAAATTCAATCACGGAGTTATTTTTGAGCCAGCTAGTCGGCCAATACTTAGCAACAAACCAGGTAAGGTGATTGTAAAGGTCGGGAGACGTACCGAATTTAGTCACAACAGATTTGACGGGGAAAGTTTCGGGCAAAGTGATTGCTTCGGGCATATCAAACCAGTAAACCCCTGTTTGACCATAGGGTGCGGGAAATTCAATTGTTTCGCGATCGCTGTAGGGATTTACTTGCTGCCACTTGCGATCGGCCCAAACATCAAAAGGCGTTTGCAAGCCTAAAAAAGTAGTTCTCATAACGGTAACGCCAGCACCGCCAGAACCTCCGACAACATAACTCAAATGGATGTGTTCTGCTTCATCTAATTGTTCCACATCTCGGCGCACCATGCTATTAGACACACCGGGAAAAATGCCCGTGTTAATAATAGCAGTAATCCCAGCATTTTTAGCTGTTTCGCGCAATTCTAAAGCCCTGCGAGTAAAACTGCGGCTGTCGCTGACATCAGTATAATTAACACCTGCTTCGATGCAAGTTTTCAGCACGCCGGCGTCTCGGTAGTGAAAAGGCCCCGCACAGTGAACCACAAGATTAGACCCTGAAACAGCTTTGTGCAGGGCTGCACTGTCCGCTAAATCAAAAGTTTGGTACTGCACCCGATCGGGCGGCAATCCCGCCCCAATAGAGGCTTCAGAATTGCGTCCGGTAACAGTAATTTCCGCGTCGGTATGGGTAACAAGGTCTTGGGCAACACTGCTGCCAATTCGTCCCCGCCCGCCGACAATCAAAACTCGGTTTGCCATCGCTAAAAAAAGGGTAACGCCATTTCTCAGTTTCTCAACTTGGGGCCGGCGTTTTCATCCGCATAAAGTATGAATTTTATGAGAATTCGAGATGGTGGGGATCGGCGATCGCCCTGATATGCCGATGGGGAGCGACTTCTAGCAGGGACTTGCCTGTTCTGCTTTCATTAGAGGTTTGGCTGCGACACTAAGTTGAAAAATGCCTTCAGCGTTAAGTTGTTCTTGTAATATTGAGAATTTTATCGATAGAATATACTCTCTGATCCCAAAATATTTAAACAGATTTGATGAAACGCAAACCGTCGCCACCAAGCGCGAAAGATGGACAGGATTTAGAAAGGGTATTGATGGCGATCGCAAATCGTTTTCCATTCACAGGAAATCAACCAGAAAGAATTATCGCACTTGCACACTGATAAATTAATACAAACAAACGCAGATGAATCACATCTGCGTTTATTTGCGTTCATCTGCGGTTGCTAAAAATCTTACTTCTCATTACTCCGAAATATCGACTTACCCTTCGCTTTCAGAGTATTAGCCGCATCTGCGAAAGTCTGCGCGAAAGGCTGCTGCGAGTGCATGAAAACGCGAGCAGTATTGCGTCCCGGCATACCCGAAATCGAGCCGCCCGGATGCGTTCCCGCCCCCGTCAGGAACAAACCGTCGATCGGCGTTTTGTAATTCGCCAACTCCGGCAAAGGACGGAAAAATATCATCTGATCCAGCGTCATGTCAACGTGGTAATAATTCCCCTTCAAAGCACCCAAACGCTCTCCCAATTCTGCCGGACTTTCCACCCGGCGGCCGATAATGGAATTCTTGATATTAGGTGCATATTCTGCTAATTTATCAATGCAGCGATCGGCAACTTTGTTTTTCAGCTCATCCGTCCAACCCGTACCGTGCTGGCCGGTTCCTTCAGCATTTTCGATCATGTAAGGAGCAAAAAATTCAATCCAAGCTGTATGGTGTCCGGGAGGAGCCATTGACGGGTCTCGTACCGTCGGAAACACCACATACATCGACGGATCGGAGTCAGGAATTCTGCCGATTGAAGGCTCGCTGTGAGAAATTTCAACGTGTCTCACCGAGTCTGCAATTAACACCGACCCCATTAAATACTCGTCTCGATGGTTCCAGCGATCGAACTTGGGCATTTCATTGAGAGCTAAGTCTATTTTGAGAATAGTCTCGTTGTTGTTAACAATTTTGCGCTCCAATCTTTCCCGCAAATCCGGGTCGGCAGCATCGACATCGCTATCATCCATTAAATGCAAAAACAAGCGCTTAGCATCAATATTAGAAATGACACCTTTTGTAGCGCGGTATTCCGTGCCGCCGGCAACTCGAACTCCGACAGCGCGACCATCATCAACTAATATTTTTTCGACGTGCTGGTCGGTAAGTACCACACCGGAATAGCTTTTCACTAAATTGAGCAGCGCTTGCACTAATGCACCCGTCCCGCCGCGCGGTCTTGCCATGCCGGGATTGTGCCTCATTGCTAGCATAATTGCGCCTACCGCCAGGGTTTTTTGCGAAGGAGGCGCGCCGAGTTCTGCGGCTAATCTTGCTAGGGGTGCTTTGATAAATTCCTCGTCAAACCACTCGTTGAGAAGGTCTTCGGCGCTGGTGAGCATCGTGCGAATAAAGTCCAGCGTTTTGTCGGGGGAACCGATGACTGACAATAAATCTTTTATCTTTGAAATATCGTAGTTGCCCAGAATATCTATGATGGATTTTGGTGGCGCATTAAACATCGGAACCATTGCACCTAAAGCCCGCTGCCAAAAGTCTGTATATTCGGCATATTTTTTAGCATCGCGCTCGTTGTAGCGGGCAATTTCAGCACAAGTTTTTTCTACGGATTTGTGCGCTAAGAAATATTTCCCATCGGGATGCGGACAAAAGGCCACTGGATCGCAGAAAAGATATTCTAAACCGTATTTTTCCAGCTCTAATTCTTCTACAACTGGCCCTAAATGGATAAATTCGTGGTCGATCGCGCACAAATTGAATTTAAAATCCGGCAATTCGGGAATCGCAGCTTCAGTAGTTGCCGCGCCTCCGGGAACCGAACGTTTTTCTAACAACAGGACGGTATATCCAGCTTTCAGCAGATAAGAGGCACAGACGAGTCCGTTGTGACCTGCGCCTATGATAATCACGTCATACGTTTGCATAGATGAAGCTCTGGGGATAAGATATTTTGCTCATTTTACAAATCTTAACAAGTTGACAGGCTCTACCAATAGAAATAGATTCATCTTAAGAGAGTAGTTTGAGCATCTTACAAAAGAGATAGCGTGTAGCAAATTTTTAACTGCGATCGCCGTGATTTTCTCTCTGATTTTAAGAGCGATCGCCTGAATCCAAACTGGCGCCATTATCATACCCCATTTAGTCGCGTTTATCTGCGATTAACACAAAACTTAAGCATCAACAATATCTGCCAGATCGAGCCGAGTTTTTTAAATGAAGGAAGAGGCAAGAGGCAAGAGGTAAGAGGCAATAAAAACAGTTTTGAGATTGTTTCCTTCCTGGCAACCCTGGGATTGGAAGGGTTAAGCCTTACAAAAATTACATCCTCAAAACTCAAAACTAATTACCAATTACCACTTAGTACCTTGAGAAATATTACTTTAGTTCCCGCAATGCCGCCTCAGCTTTTGTTGCACCATCATTGTTTCCTTGCTGGCGGTAAGTGTCGAGGGCTTTTTGAAAAGCTTCAATTGCTTCGGATTTGCGATCGCGCGCTTTGAGTGCCGTACCCATATTGTAATAAGCTTCTGCCCGGTTTGGATCGAGCCCAATCACTCGCCTAAAAGTGGCAATCGCTCCTAAAAAATCTTGTTTTTTCAGTTGAATTTCCCCGATTCCTGCGTGTGCTTCCACTAAATTGGGTCGCACCGCAATAGCCCGCTGATAAGCTACCAGCGCTCCGTCTAAGTCGTTTTGACCCTTGAGAAGTTCGCCAATTTCTAGCTGCACTTCTGGATTCCGGGGCTCCAATTTGGCAGCTTCTTCAAAAGCTGCTAGCCCTTCGGAAGTATAGCCGGCCCGCAGCAAAGCAGTGCCTAATTTTAACTGGACACCTGCTTGTTTGGGAGCGAGTTCGGCTGCTTGTTGGAGTACGGTGACAGCACTGGCAAAATTTCTCTGCTGGATCAATACTAAACCCATTGAAGAATAAGCTTGCCAACTTTTCGGATCGAGGGCGATCGCCTCTTGGTATGCTTTAAAAGAACCGCTGTAATCTTTTTGCTGAAAGAGTACCACTCCGAGACCGATCCGGGCATTGACATTTTTGCGATCGAGCGCAGCGGCGCGGCGGTAAGCTGTGGCTGCTGCGGGATAGTTTTGCAAATTCGCCATAGCATACCCTAATGCGTATTGGAAGTCAGCATTGTTGGGTTCGAGACCGATCGCTTGTTGGTAAAATTCTACTGAGGCTTGATAATTGCCCTGACGCGCTTCTAAATAGCCAATACCCGAAAAAATGCGGGGGTTTTCCGTATCTAACCGTGCCGCTTCCTGATAAATGGCGATCGCCTTACTGTAGTCTCCTAAATCTACCAACTCGCGCCCTTGTCGCAGCAGAGCATCTAAATTTGAATCATTTTGAGGGTTGACTTGAACGACTGTTTCTGCTGAGAGCGCTATCTGCGGCGCTGCGACAGCGAATCCTGCTACTAGCAACGTACTGAATACCAAGAGACTTTGTTTGTACACGGCCATTTGTTTCAAAGAGTGTGTGGAATGGAAGAGCGAGTGGCTGTCACCTTGTTAAGCTGACAGCTTAGGGTTTACCAGGAATGTTTGAGTGGCGAGATGTAGTAAATCTACAGAACAAGACACACTCAAAATTTTCGCGATTGAGGCCAACTGATGATTGTAACAACAACTGATATCATCCAAGGAGCAGAAATTCAATCTTACCTGGGAATTGTAACTGCTGAGGTTGTCTACGGCACCAATGCCCTGCGAGACTTCTTCGCGGGCATTCGCGACATCATCGGCGGGCGCACCGGCAGTTACGAGGAAGTGTTTCTCAAAGGACAGCGAGATGCCCTCGCGGAACTGGAAAAACGGGCCCAGCGCCTCGGCGCCAATGCCGTAATCGGGGTGGAAGTTGACACCGGCACGATTAATGTAGACTCCAGCGGGGCTTTGCTGCTGATTACTGCCGTTGGAACGGCTGTAAGATTGCGTTAAGCTGTATTTTCTGTATACGTCCGCATTTCCTGTATACATCCGGGAACTTTTCTAACGGGATAAAATAGTTATCAGTCATCAGTCATCAGTGATTAGCTAATAGCGGCTGGCTGAGGGCTGATGACTTTTTCGTTTATTTCTTCAGACATAGAGACTGGTTATTTCCCCAGGCAGATATAGTTTTTATCAATCTCAGCCACAATAAATGCTTAGGTGAAAGATTGTTAAAAATTAAAGCAACTCTAAGAGGAAAGAAAAACCTATGTCATACGTAAATAGACCTGTAGATAACGTTGGTACCGAACCCGTGGTCGTAAATTCAGTGATGGAATACCACGATCGAGTACGTTGGGGCCCGATTTTTTCAGGTTTGGTAATTGCGATCGGCACACAACTGGTGTTAAGTGCATTGGGCGCTGCGATCGGCTTGAGCAACATTGCTAATTCAGGAGCTCCGCGCAGTATTTCAGGAGACGTGGGTACCGGCGTCGGAATTTGGTCAATTATCAGTTTGTTAATTAGCTTGGCCGTTGGCGGTTGGGTAACTGCTCGCGCTTGCGGCCCAATGAATCGCAACACAGCGCTTTTGAACGGAGCAATTTTGTGGGCAACCACCTTAACAATTGGCTCTTGGCTGTTAGCAAATGGCGTGGCCGGTACTTTTGGCGTCATAGCTGCCAATGCGGGAGAAGCAATTAATCAAGCGCAGCAAGGTGGGGTCGATTTGCCGAACCGAGCACCTAACGTATCTGCTCAGGATACTCGCAATATTGCTGGTAATGCCGCGAAAGCTGGTTGGTCATTTTTGTTCGGCTCACTATTGGGTTTAGTTGCTTCGATGGTAGGAGCATCTGCCGGCGCCCGCACTCCCCGGAATTACTCATAAATGTTTCGTCAGATACGGAAATTTCATATTTAGGAAAGCACTTTTTTTAAGGTGCTTTTTTGTTGGTTTCTCGTTCCCAGGTTCTACCTGGGAACGCATTTCTTGAGGCTCTGCCTCCAGGTTTTTAAATGGAGGCAGAGCCTCCGGCTCTTTGTTCCCAGGCAGAGCCTGGGAACGAGGAGAAGGAACGAGAAAAACGAGAGAAAGGTGCTTATAGCGCACCCTAGAAATTAAGCGGTGAAGTATTTGGCGGCTGGGTGATAGGTGATAATTGCGGTTGTTGATTGTTCGGGATAAAGTTGTTCGCTTTCATCCATGTAGAGGTTGATACGATCGCACTTTAACAATTCCAGTTGCTTGTACTGATCCGCCATATTCGGACAAGCGGGATAGCCGAAACTGTACCGCGAACCGCGATATCTTTGCGCTAGCATATCGCGAATGTTGTCCGGTTCTTCGCTAGCAAATCCCAATTCGCGCCGAATTCGCGCGTGAGTCCATTCTGCTATTGCTTCCGCTGTCTGTACCGCTAACCCGTGAAAGTAGAGATAGTCGGTATATTGATTGTTAGCAAATAACTTTTGCGCGTACTCTGTAGCAATTTCTCCCACTGTCGCTACTTGCATCGGAAATACATCGATTTTACCGGATTCTTTGGGCGCGAAAAAGTCGGCAATGCACAGCCTGCGCCCCGATTTTTGGCGGGGAAATGTCAATGTTGCAGCCACAGGCAAGATGCCTGTGCCACTTTCTGTTCCAGCCACAGGCAAGATGCCTGTGCCACTTTCTGTTCCAGCCACAGGCAAGATGCCTGTGCCACTTTCTGTTGCAGCCACAGGCAAGATGCCTGTGCCACTTTCTGTTGTGGGGCGGGCATCTTGCCCGCCACTGATTATTGTTTGCCCGCCACTGATTATTGTTTGCCCGCCATTGATTATTGTTTCCCCGCCATCCATGATTTCTGGGTCGTACAAATACAAAGAATTGCCTTCAGCTTGACAGGGAAAATACCCGTAAATTGCTTGCGGATGCAGTAACTTTTCGGTGATAATTTTGTGTTTCCATTCTTCCAAGATGGGATAAACTTTTTCCGCTAAGAAAGCATCGTATTCTTCCCGCGATTGGTCTTTGGGCTTGCGGAACTGCCACTGACCGGCAACTAAGGCTTGCAAATCTAAGTGCCAGAAAATCTCCTCAAAGGGGATGTCTTCTCCCTGCAACAGTTTCGTTCCCCAGAAAGGAGGAGTCGGGCGATCGATATCTGGTGCCACTGCTTCGGATCGCCTGGTATCTATCACCACAGGAGTGTCTGCTTTCTTGGCATCTTCTACAGAAGTTTCGGGCGCCGCTTTAGCTTCTTTAACCGCCCCATTATCCTGCCCGATTTCATCTAAAAATCCTTGCAAATCTTCCCATTTACCAGCAGATTTGGCTGGCATGAGTTTGTCCATAAAGTGCAAGTCTGAAAACGCATCTTTGCCGTAAATGACTTTACCTTTATAAGTATTTTGGCAGTCTTCATGTACAAACTTGGGAGTCAAAGCCGCACCGCCCAAAATTACCGGAACCGTGATTCCTTTCTGGTTGAATACTTCCAGATTTTCTTTCATGAAGGCGGTGGATTTTACCAGCAAGCCACTCATCGCGATACAGTCGGCTTTGTGCTTTTCGTAAGCTTCGATGATATTGTCAACCGACTGTTTAATACCCAAGTTAATCACTCGGTAGCCGTTGTTTGATAGGATAATATCAACCAAGTTTTTGCCGATGTCGTGAACGTCGCCTTTGACAGTAGCGATGATAAATGTTCCTTTGGCGTTGTCCCCGGATTCGGACTTTTCCATGTGCGGTTCTAAATAGGCAACTGCCGCTTTCATGGTTTCTGCTGACTGCAATACAAATGGCAGTTGCATTTGTCCCGAACCGAACAATTCTCCGACTACTTTCATGCCGTCTAGCAAGAAGGTATTGATAATGTGGAGGGGTGGATAGGTTTCTAATGCTTTGGCGAGTTGGATGTCGAGCCCAATGCGTTCGCCGTCGATGATGTGCTGCTTGAGACGTTCTTCTACCGGGAGGCTTGCGTCTTCTGTACGATCGCGCTTGGTAGTTTTGCCCGCAAACACCGTTGTCAGGTCGCCCAAGGGGTCATAAACGCAAATTTCGCCGTCAAACTCCCGTTCGTCGTAAATCAGTTTACGGCAGATTTCTTGGTGTTTGGGGTCGATTTTCGCCAGGGGCAAAATCTTATTGGCGCTGACAATTGCCGAGTCCATCCCCGCTTGCATTGCTTCGTGCAAAAACATGGAATTCAAAACTTGCCGCGCCGCCGGATTCAAGCCGAAGGAGATGTTAGAAACTCCTAAAATTACGTGACATCCTGGTAATTCTTGGCGGATGCGGCGGATGGATTCGATGGTAGCTTTGCCGTTTTTTCTGTCTTCTTCAATCCCGGTGGAAATGGGCAATGCTAGGGTGTCAAAAAAGATTTCCTCGGCGGGAATTCCGTAGGCGACGGCCGCGTTATAGGCGCGTTGGGCGATCGCAAATTTTTGGTCAGCAGTTCTGGCCATCCCGTCTTCGTCAATTGTACCGATAACTATGCCCGCGCCGTATTTTTTCGCCAACTCCAAAACTTGATAAAAACGCGGTTCTCCGTCTTCGTAGTTAGTGGAATTCAGCAAGCATTTGCCGCCCGCAACTTTTAAGCCGGCTTCCATCTTTTCCCATTCTGTGGAATCCAGCATTAAAGGGAGAGTGGCATTAGTCACAACGCGGGAAACTAATTCTTTCATGTCTCGCACGCCGTCGCGGCCGACATAATCAACGTTAACATCGAGAATGTGCGCGCCTTCTCGCACTTGTTCCCTGGCCATTGCTACTAAACCATCCCAGTCTTCGGCGTTTAGCAAATCGCGGCATTTTTTGGAACCGCTGGCGTTGAGTCTTTCGCCGACAATTAAGAAGGAATTCTCTTGTTCGTAGGGTTGGGCGGTGTAAATTGAAGCGGCGGAAGGTTCCCAAGTAATTTCGCGAATTTTTGGTTTAAGAGTTTTGCCAATTTCTGATAGTTCGCGGATGTGATCGTAGCGTGTGCCGCAGCAGCCACCGATGACTTGCACGCCTAAGTCTTCGACAAAGCGCATCAAGGCCATTTTTAATTCTATTGGCGTGAGTTTGTAGTGCGCGTGGCCGCCGATGTTTTCGGGTAAACCGGCGTTGGGAACGCAGGAAACGACGAAGGGCGAATGTTCGGAAAGGTATTTGACGTGTTCGGCCATGCGATCGGGCCCGGTGGCGCAGTTGAGGCCTAAAATGTCGATCGGGTACGGCTGCAAAATCGCGAGGGCGGCGCTGATGTCGGAACCGACTAACATTGTGCCGGTGGCTTCCATTGTGACTGATACCATTAACGGAATTCGCGCACCTTTTTTCTTAAATACTTCTTCAATGGCATTTAATGCTGATTTAATTTGCAGCACATCTTGACAAGTTTCGACAATAAATAAGTCAACGCCGCCGTCATAAAGTCCTTCTGCTTGTTCGGCAAAAGCGGCGGTGAGAGTGTCAAAATCAATGTGTCCTAATGTTGGCAATTTGGTGCCTGGCCCGATCGATCCTGCGACAAATCGAGGTTTTTCTGGCGTGGAAAATTCGGCGGCGATACCCTTGGCGAGTTCGGCGGCAGTTTTGTTGAGATAATATGCTTTGTCTGCCAAATCGTACTCAGCGAGTACGATGGAAGCCCCGCCGAAGGTGTCTGTTTCGATGACATCGGCCCCTGCTTCCAGGAATCCCCGGTGCACGTTGGCGACGGCTTCGGGTTTGGTGTGGACGAGATATTCGTTGCAGCCTTCGTATTCTTTGCCGCCAAAGTCTTCTGCGGTGAGGTTTTGGACTTGCAGGTTGGTTCCCATCGCGCCGTCGAAGACGATGACGGGGCGTGAGGGGTGGTGGAGGCGATCGAGGAATCTGCTATTCATAAGCGGTCAAAAAAAACGCAGGTGCTATATATTTACAATTTTATCTATTGTGCAATATTGTCAACAATTGTGTAAATTTTGGGAACTAATGACTGAAGGATTTAATGCTGCTGACAATAATTCGATCGTACCTGTAATTTTACCGATCGCCCTGGACAATTGTCAAAATTCTGTTGTGGGTGAGGCTGCGGGGGCAAAACGGGCGATTAAGAGCGGGATAGCTGCGCTTCACGGCTGCGAGGGGTTTTTCCGGTTAACTGCTGACGAATTTTGCGAAAATGCGATCGCCACAATTAAACGAGTGATGTTAAAGGGCGATCGGATTCTCTTGCAGCAAGCCGGGGAAGATGTAGCGGCGATCGTTCCTGAAGCAGAATTTCACAAGCTAGGCTATCTGATTGCCGAACTCAAACCGTCGCAATTCTTGCCTCACGAAGAAGAATATTATGAAGATGAAGGAGGAATCCACTGCATTTACCCGGACGAACTTTTAGAGGATTTTGATAATATCTTAGCCTACGTTAACCAAGATGATGAATTGTTTGGCTTGCTGCCCACGGAAGAGATGGGAGACGATGTTGATATTTTTATGCCTGTAGCTATTCTGATGTCTGTAGATAGATTTTGGGTGCCGGATTATGTCATAGCTGAACGAAAGGCGATCCTGATGTGAATAAGTATAGTTTTGGACGCAGCAACCTGGTTTTTTCCGAAAATCTTGCATCCCAGCCTTAAAAATTGGTAAAAAACCCGGTTTCTTTCGTCGGAGTGCGTAATATCATTTCCGTTTGATTCGTCCTAGTATTATATAAATTTTTGTAGGGGCGGGTTCGCCGAGATATTTAATAAGTATCGACAAATTATATAAACCCGCCCTGCCCATACCAGGACGATGCAACCGGATTTGATATAATTCATGATATTCCTGGACGCAGAAACCGGGTTTTTTAGAAAAATCTTGCATCCCAGTCTTCAAACCTGGTAAAAAACCCGGTTTCTTTGGTATTTATGCGTAAGTCCTAATCTGGATTTGCGGCTGTTTAAAAATGGGAAAGCCATCAGGACTTTTCACTATTTTCCCCTGTTTGTCCAGTTCAACATCACAAAATACATAATTACCAGTCGCATCTCGCATTAGACCAGGTTTTCCATCAATAATTTGGTAAGCAGGACGATAAAATTGAACAATGTCTTGATTCTCGACAATTTGTCCATTTTCATCCCGCAAAATCGGACAAGCCACTAATTTGTCTTCCCCATCAATAACCCAAGAATTAGTTGCGGGATCTAGCAACAATTCGGGGTAAATAGTTTGACCGCTAGATGACTTCAGCAATTCACCTTTGTCATCAGCTAAGGGCATCAAAAAAACAGGTTCTCCTTGAGAATTGCGAAGGAGTTCGTTAGTTTGCGGATGGCGTAGAGGAATTGCTTTCGGTGCAGGCAATTCGACCTCGGGCAATTCGGGATGGGGCGGGTGTAAACTCGGTAATTCAGCATCCATTGCCATATCGTAATGGCGGGTATATTGTACGGCAGCTTTGGTAAATCCAGCGCGTTGCAACATGGCTTGAATGCCCGGTTGGTCGGCTGCAATTAGCAAGTCTATATCGCTGACTTTCATGGTCTTAGCATGGGCGATCGCTGCTTTTGCTAGCATTTGAATTGCTTCGGGTTTCCGATGTTCTGGCTGGACGTACATCCCCAAAACGGAACCGACGCGGCGGGATTGAAACGGATTTTCAATGTTGTGTTGTTGAATCAAGTATTCGGGGAGACTGGCGGGCGGGGCTTCGTCGTAATAGTAGATAAATAGACAGCCGATAATGCTGTCGCTATGTTCTAATAACCAGCAGAAAGAAAGTGGTTTTTCGAGTTGGTTGGTGACGTATTTTTCAAAGTCGAAGTTAGGTTTGACCAGCATTGAGGGGTCGATGGATTCGCGTTCTGCGGCGAATGCTTGCCAGAGGGGGGCGAGATCCTTTGCGTCTTCTGCGGTGGCTAGACGGTGGCTGTAAGGGGCGATGGGGGCGATCGGCATAGTTGCGGCTGTCATAGTTTTTGGGGGTGAATTTGCATCAAAGGTGAAAGCCTTCTATTGTGTATTGGGATTTCGCGGGGTATTTTTACGCAAAAGCCGAGTTTTTGTAACAAAAGTTAATATATAGGACTTTCGATGGGAGTCCAGAAACCGGGTTTTTTACGAAAATACTTGGTTACAGCCTTGAATATGCTGAAAAACCCGGTTTCTTTAGTTGGCGTGTGGAGGGGTGGCCAGAAACCGGGTTTTTACGAAAATACTTGGTTAAGCTGTTGTGCATTTAAATTGTATATTTCGAGTCCCGATCAAAAATCGCCAAATCCTCTCCCCCTCTCCCCCTCTCCGCTTCTCCCTCTCTAATACCATAGGCAATCTAGATGCAACACAGCTTACAGCAGGCAAAAACCGCCAAAAACCCGGTTTCTGCGATCGGAGTGCGTAAATCTTGGATGAATCTCGCTACAAAATCGTCAAATAAGTTTCTGTTGGACTGATGGGTAACGCCTTCAAAGTTTGATTTTGTAAGTCAATTTCTAACCCCAATGCTTCTAAAGGTATGACTCCCAAAAGAGCATCTTTACCTCCGGGTAACTCCAAACACTCAAAAGTGCCTTCCCGATCGAACATGGATATGGTGGCATCTCGGAAAATTCGGGCTTTGCCAATGCCCATTGCAGTGGCTACGTCTACTTCTTTGAGGAGTTTCAGTCCGAGTTGGGCGATCGTATCTTGTGGCAAACACAAGGTAGTTGCACCCGTATCTACCAATACATTTTTGAGGATTATCGACCGAATTTGGTCTTCTGATTTTACTCCGGCCTCTGCCAGAATTTGGTCGGCTCGATTGATAATTGTCAGAGTGGCGAAAACTTTTCCCATTACGTTGTTGCTTTGAGTTTGCATATTTGTCTCCTACTGAAGGGTCGGAGTGATTACTTCCTTTAATTGTATCTTGTGTTGAGGGCGATCGGAGCGATGCTTTTATATTTACTCTTGAATATAAGATACACTGCATGGGAAGGTTTTTTTGTGGGTGATAAATAGTAGGAATTAGGTGCGAGCGCTCGCCCTCATATCATCGACGCGATCGCTCCGGCAATATAGTACAATAGAATTATCGAGCGAGTTAAAATACAACCAATGACAAGTACAACCAATAAAGAACCAACCCTGGCAGATGTCATCGAAAAGTTAGACAAGCTATCGGCTGAAGTTGACAAGCTATCTAGGGATTCGGAGAAGTTTAACGATCGCTTTTCTAATTACCAGCAAGCAACTCAGTGGGTGGTGCAACTTGCTTTTACTTTAATTGCTAGTGCTACTATTACAGTCATTATCACTTCAGTGCTGCGGAAATAATCGAAAATGCGGCGTCTCGCGTGGATCGAGAAACCGGGTTTCTTCCTAAATATTTCGGTAGGATGCAAAAGTTATTGGAGAAACCCGGTTTCTGGGAGAGGGGCGATCGCGCGTGAAGAAGAAACCGGGTTTCTAAGGGATTAGGTGCGATCGCCCCAACAATGGCATTGAGAAATATTGGCCGGATCGTTGGCAGGCATACCAATCAGCAGAGTGAGGAATAATACCAAGGTATTGGCTGCTGCGCTACCAATTTATCTGTTGAGATAGTTGGTTGGCGATCGCACAGGTTTCTGTTTGTTGAGATTTTTGCTAAGGGCGATCGTGTAGGTATCGGAGGCGATCGCGACTCGCTGGTAAAAGGGAGTGGGAGTTTTTGATTTGTTGCAGGATGTTTTGAGAAGACATAATTACCTCTGAGTTTTTGATGAGATTTGGGGTGGGGTTGGGGAAGGGCGAGCGCTCTTTGGGTAGGTTGGAGAAAGAGATGGGTTTGTGAGGAGCGATCGCGCGATTTTTTATCAACTGCCAGTGGAAGCCAGGGTTTTTTGTTGCCGTTTGCGTTTCATCCGCATTTTGGCAATAAAAGCACTAAACGCCAATCCACCTAATACAGTAGAAGGTTCGGGTACGGATTCGGAAACGGCTGGGGGTGTCGTTGAAATAGTAGCATCCAGACCCGTCGAGTCGAACAAGTAAGTCTGGTTGCTGCCATAACCAACAGCAAAATCAATCGTGTCACCAGCTTGAACCGTCCCAGCCGTCGCAAATGACTTGGTACTAGAAGCACCAAAGCCGTTAATCAAGTTACTGAAAAGTACAATATTGTTATGAAGAACGTGAACATCTGTTGTAGTCGGCCCAACATGATCGAGGCCGGTAAACATTGTAGCAAGTGAGTAGGTTGCCGCTTCAGGCGCAATCCAGCGGACAATGCTATATTCTCCGTAATAACCGGGGTGAAAGCTTAATTGACTGGGTTGGTACGTTATTGTCGGATGAGAATTGTCTTCAGTTGCAGTTGAGTTGTGGACGACAAAAGGCGGCCAAGCTTTTGTAGGATAGTACCACGAGTCGATGGTAGGAGTGAACTTTCCTGAGTTGCTATACAGGTTGAAGTTAGATCCAAGGCTTGATGACCAGCCGTAGCGCCAAGCGCCATTGGGGTTATTAGTTACAGAAAAGTCAGATGCAACGTTGAAAATGGCAGAGAAACTGGGTTTAGCCGCCATACCCAAGATGAAAGCCGCTATCAACATAATTTTGGTTTTTTTGAGAAGAGACATATAAATTCCTTCAAATTTGGGTAGATTGTAGGTTGTGGTTTGTTACCTCAACCTACAAATTTGCGACTCAGACGGGCGATCGCCTTTAACAATCACGGTGCAGCAATTGCGGGCTGCGGCTGATTCTGCAATGTTTGTTGCTGTTGCACCAGCGATTGCAATTGTTGCTGTTGCCCCGATACTTGCTGTTGCAGCGCTGTGATTTGCGGCTGCAAAGCAGCAGTTAACTCTTGGGCTTTTTGTGCAGCTATATCTCGGTATTGAGCCGCCAAATTAGCAGCAGTTTGTGCCTCATTGCGATAAGCTACCGCCTGCGGATTGTAAATCGTGCCGTAGATGGGATTTTGGCGTCCTGAACGACCTCTTTGCCAGCCGACAATTCCCCAAGTATAAATCTGGCTATTCCAGTAATTAGCAGCATTTTGAGCCTCCTGTCGCTGCTGTTCGAGTTGATTAACCAAAGCATTAGCTTCGTTGATTTGAGCTTGGTAGGTTTGCAGGGCTGACTGAGTGCCTTGAATCTGCGATTGCTGGGATGCAATTAGATTTTGGAAATCAGCCAGCCCTAGGGAAAATTTGGCTGGTACTGACTGGGAATTCCCCCTGGTAAGAAAGTCAAAACAGTGCTTTGAGCATTGGGTGATATTCCACCTAAACCATTTAATAGTGGCAAAATACCATCAGGATCGGTGCCATTAAACAGGGGCTGATATAGCGGCGGAATTCCACCTTGCATAAACTTCAAAAGTTCTTGTTTCTGCTGTGAATTCAGAACACTCCAAGCATTAGCAACGTCCTGTGGCAGTGCCGGAGTTGTTGCAGTACCCTGCAAAACTGGTAGAAACTGAGCTGGCGTGCCATATAACAGCCAAGAATAAAGTTGTGGCGATGTCGAATTCAGTCCTGGATTGATACTGGTTAAAGTCTGGATAAGTGGCAAAATACCAGCCGGATCTCCCTGAAAAAGCGGTCGTCCATAAGGACTATTAATCCCATTTTTTAGAGCAGTTTTCAGTACAGTTGGCAATCCTCCCCAGATTCCTTGGAGCTCGATAATTTCCTGCGGAGTGGTATTTTGAACAGGTGGTTGTGCAGGGGGCTGTTGCTTCTTCTTAAACCATGCCACTAAACCTGCGATCGCACCTCCAACCAGAGCAATCCCTCCTAAAACTATCCCAACTTTCCCCAAGATAGGCAGGGCCAAGAATTTGGTACTAATCCAGCTAAATACCTTACCAACTGTCGAGAAGATACCGCTAACTTTAGAGAAAAAGTCTTTAACCTTGCCAATGAAACCCGCTACTTTGTTAACAAAACCTACCACTTTGCCAACAAATCCGCTCACCTTGCTAAAGACTTTCTTCACTCCGTTCCATAATTTTTTGAAGAAAGCCTCGCGTTCCACAGATGTACCTTCCCCACTCGAAACATCAAAATCAGAGGATAAAATACTATCTGCAACATCAAGTCCAGATGGCGAAGATTTAGCCATTGCTACAGCATCAGCCAAATTCAACAAACCCGCACCTGTTTGAATATCCCACCCAGGAGTACCCAAATCCACCGCAGTTGCTTTGAGAATAGCTTTCACCTGTGCAAAGCTCAAATTCGGATTAGCCGCCCAAACTTGGGAAGCCGCACCAGTCACCTTCGCCGCAGCAATCGAAGTACCAACAATTTCGGGAATTGATGCTACTGAATTGCTATCAGGATTCTTAATATCTCCTAACGCCTTTCCTAATTTTTTAGTCGCTTCTAAGACAAGTTGTTCCTCAGCTTCTGTTAGTTTGCCATCTTCAGTTGGTGCTTCGTTAAATTTAATCGCTTTTTCCACAGCTTGCCGCTCTTCAGCAGTTAAATCTTTGAGCAAATCCTCATTTGAATTAGCATTAGAACTTGCTTGGCTGTCAGGGGTACTTCCAAAAGCAACTAAATCTATTCCCGAACCGTAGCTAGAATAGTCAGCAAGATTTCCATTCCAATCCGCCGCACCAACAGTGATGATATTGGGAAATTCCCGCGAAGCTTTCCCCAAAGCAGATAAACCTTCCACACCTTGATTTCCGGCCGCTGCTACAATCAGGACTTTGTGCTCGCGAGCGTATTCAATGGCTGCTCGTTCTTCTGCTGTAAATTTAGTGCGGGTGTTGCCATCTTTGTCAATTAAATCAAAGCTGAGGTTGACAATAGCATTGGGCTGTTTAGATACTTTGACAGCATCCACAAATTCCCGCAAAGATTGAGCCCATTTCCCAGAACCAACAGCACGTCCAACCCACAGCGGTGCATCATCATTTACGCCATTGATGCCGATGTCGTTGTTCTGTTTTGCCCCGATCACTTCTAATACTTTAGTGCCGTGTTCAGCCTTTGGATCGCTAGCAGGAAGTAAGGGGTTGTCGTCGCTGTCATTGAAATCGCGACCTTTGATAATCCGGCTGTAGTCAATATCGGGATTGTTTTCGGCAAAACCAGTATCGATAATACCGATTAAAGGTTGGTCTTTCGCATCAAACTGATATTCGCTAGCAATGCCGTCTACATCAGCAAACGGATCGTTTTGCAAGTCATCAATGTCTTTTTGCAAATCTGCAATTAAAGCATCAAGTTCTTGCGCCGCTTGTTTCTCATCTTCAGGTTTTGGCTCGATTAAAGCACTGTCTGGATTGGTAGAAATTTGCTGAACCTGATTGTTAAACTGCTCTAAAACTTTGTCGAGTTCCGGAGCTAAGTTATTGATTTGGCTGACAACATCTTGAACAGTCGCTTCTGGTGGTAGCGGTTTAGCTTCAGTCGCTTTTGCTAAAGGTACTGCTGCTGCTAAATTAAGCAATCCTGCACCTGTTTTGGCATCCCAATTGGGCAAAGCAATATCAGTGGCGGTGCGTTTGATGATATCAATAACTTGCTGATAATTCAGCAGGGGATTTGCTGCCCAAACTTGAGAAATTGCGCCTGTAACTTGGGCGGCTGCTACGGATGTACCTGCCATCAATCCGGTACTTTCGCCGACGGTCGATCGCACGGGATTGTTTAGCGTTCCTCCTTCTGTTAAAATATCTAAACCCTTGCCAGTGCCGGAATAGTCTGTGACTTGACCGCCGGAAGATGCACCGACGGTGATGATATTGTCAAACTCAAGAGATGCTTTCCCTAAAGCCGATATTTCTTGGGGATTGTTGCCCGCAGGAACGACAACAACAACTTGATTTTTGCGAGCATATTCTAGGGCATTTTTTTCTGCTTCGGTCAGTTCGTAGCGGGAAACTATCTTGCCGCTAGCATCAACTTGAGTTAGTTCAAAACTGATGTTAACAACTGCATTGGGTTGACCGGATTTTTTGGCAGTATCCACAAATTCAATTAAGGATTCTGCCCAACTGTTGTTGCCGCTAGCCCGACCCAACCAAATCGGTGCTTCGGTGTTAATGCCATCGATGCCTTTGCTGTTATTTTGAGTGGCAGCAATTAAGCCTAAAACGTGAGTTCCTTGTTCGCTGCCTTCACCGGATTTAATTAAGGGATTGTCGTCGTTAGCAATGCGGTCTTTTCCCAGACTAATGCGACTGTAGTCTATGTCAAAATTGTTGGCATTAAATCCTGTGCTAATAATACCGACTAAGGGCTGAGATGCTTTGGGAGAATGGAATGAGGTAGCCGTTGCGACCGGATTTAATCCGACATTTTGTGCCGGATTTATGGGTTCTGCATTGGTTTTATCTTGACTATTTGTTGCTATTGTGATAATTGCATTGGGTGCGACAGGTTGAGTTACAGGAGCCACTTGTTGAATAAAAATTGCTGGCTGGCTATTAGTAGCAATTGCTGGCTTAGCGACTTCTGGGGTAGAATTTACTGGCTTGCTGTCGGTGGCAATTGATTGACTAATAGCAGAAAGTTCTTGAGGATGAATCGCTGGCTTACTATCATGGGCAATGGGCTGAAAAACATGAGCAACTTCTTGAGTAGGAATTGCTGGTTTGCCATCAGTCTGGGGACTAGAAGTAACAGTAGGTTGCGGTTGATTTTTATTGGTTTCTGTCTCAAGTGTCGAAAGGTTTTTAGGTGCAGGTTGAGGTGCAACTGTTTTCGTTTCAGTTTCTATTACTGTCGTTACAGTTTTATCTGAAGCCTGCACATCTTTGTTTGAGGGAGAAACAGGAGTTACGATCGCCTTTTTCTCCTCCTCAGCTTTCACCTCAGAAACCACAGCCTTATCGGAAGCCACCGCATCGTTAGTAAAAGTAGAAACAGGAGTTACGATCGCCTTTTTCTCCTCCTCAGCTTTCACCTCAGAAACCACAGCCTTATCGGAAGCCACCGCATCGTTAGTAAAAGTAGAAACAGGAGTTACGATCGCCTTTTTCTCCTCCTCAGCTTTCACCTCAGAAACCACAGCCTTATCGGAAGCCACCG
>NZ_JAUBTT010000068.1:9970-50203 GCF_036705125.1 Microcoleus sp. B7-D4 | reverse complement strand
TCGTTGTTATGGATAATCTACCAGCCCATAAATTGGCGGTGATTGAACCACTGATTCAAGCCGCTGGTGCAAGTGTTATGAATTTATCACCCTATTCTCCTGACTTTAATCCAATCGAATTATGGTGGTCACAACTCAAAACTTTTTTACGTAAGTTTAAGTTTTCGCCCACTACTACCAAGATGGTTGATGTTTTACTAGCTACGGCGCTTGACGCGGGTTAATCCACAGCACTTTAAAAACTGGTTTACAAGCTGCTGCTACTGTACTTCATAAACCTGGAATCCGCTGTATAGCGGTGTGAGATGGGCTTTTTGTACTATACATTTTAACCGATAAAAAGGCTCTTGACGCCGATTATAAGTCAATACGGTTCAGTTAAGATCGATCCCCCCTAGCCAAGCCAAGGGCGGGCACGGGGAGTAGGGGTCGCACCGCCCCTACAAGGGGGGGACAAGAAGTTGCTCAAAGTCAACCCCTACTCCCCAACAATCAGGGGGATTTAGGGGGATCTCCGGGGAATTAACAGTGTTAACTGAACCGTATTGGATTATAAGTGGCTCCACCTAATTCAACCGAATTAGCGCAGTTGATAAGCTGTCGGGCATCTAACTTGTATTTTGGGGCGGGCAAGATACGCACAATAATTTCATCAAACGTGAGTATAAAATTTAGATGCGCCTTAGCTTACCAGTTTCAAAAAAATGCAATTATAGAAAATGTCCAAACCCGATAGTCATCAGTCATATAGAAATCCTTGCAGGAGTCGTAAATTTTTACCCCACCCCAACCCTCCCCGATGCCTTGGGGAGGGAGTAAGAAATTCACAAATGATTTAGGATTGCTAGAGCTAATGCTTGAATCTAAAATGTACTTCCAATTATCCAAATTTATGCAATAGTGATGTAAGAACTCGTTCCCCAAAGATTTATCCTGTTGGTGGCGCAAGGCGATTAAATTATTTTTAACGACTTAGGTGTTAAATCAATGCTTTTTGGGAATCTACTTTGAGGCAATTTTTGTTAAAGTCTCAGTGTCATTGTAGCATATTTTAGGGCGATGATATTAGTTTAATACCAATTTAATGTGAAGTTGCACATATCTCGATCCCCCTAAATCCCCCTGATTGTTGGGGAGTAGGGGTTGACTTTGATCGGAATCTTGTCCCCCCCTTAGTAGGGGCGGTGCCAAGAGTGCCCGCCCTCTTGGCTAGGGGGGATCGGATTCTACGAGGCCTCATAAAAAATTGGTATAAACTGATTAAAAATTAGGCTGCAAAAATCCGATGATCCACAAGAAGAACCGCAAAAAGTTACCCTTATTGGCAGCATTCTTAGTCTCGCCATTTATTTCTTGGTTCCTAAGTACGATCGCCCTATTTCTCAGTCTCTGGGTGATCGTACCAGCACCCACGATGTTCCTGTACCCTTTGGCGGTGGGAGCACCAGAAATCAGTCCTTGGTTGGTTGCTATCAATACGATCGCCCTTCTGCTGAACCTGCTCAGACGGCATCAAGGTAAAGTCTACATTATTTTACTGATTTGTAACCTGTTCGCCCTCATCCTGGGCCTGCTTCCCCTGATTCAGTTCCCAGCAGCCAATGCAGCCATAGCTACCCAAATGCAAGCTGTTTTAGGGGAAAACTATTTAGCAGCGATTCCTCAAGCCGATCGCGCGCAGCTACGCCCTCAAGCGTTTATCCTCGCAGATGCGTTCCGAGGAATTCCCATCAGAGAGGTTAGGATCGATCGGGCTATTGGATTTGCCAACCCTGACGGAGTTTCACTGCAACTAAACCTTTATCGGCCGATGCAAATTGGCAAATATCCGGCGATTATCACGCTCTACGGAGGAGCTTGGCAGAGAGGCAATCCCGATTCCAATGAGGAATTCAGCCGCTACATGGCCGCCCAAGGCTATTGTGTGGTTGCAATCGCTTACCGCCACGCTCCCAAGTATCGATTTCCTGCTCAGCTTGAGGACGTACAAGCCGCTCTTTCCTATATCAAAACTCATGCTGCTGATTGGGAAATCGATCTCGATCGAATTGCTCTGATGGGAAGGTCTGCAGGTGCCCATTTAGCAATGCTAACTGCTTATGATTCTAGTGTGCTTCCAGTTCGAGCAGTAGTGAACTATTACGGGCCAAATGACCTGATCCGGGGATACAATGACCCACCTTTTCCTGATGCCATAAATGTTCGAGCCGTCTTACGTGCCTTTTTGGGAGGAACGCCAGATGAACTCAATGAGCTTTACCGTCGGGCTTCTCCCATAAATTATATTAAACCCAATCTTCCCCCTTCTCTACTGGTTTATGCAGGTCGCGACCATATCGTTCAGCCCAAGTTTGGTCGATCGCTCTACCAACGATTGCGAGCCACGGGCGAGCGGGCTATTTTGCTCGAAATTCCTTGGGCTGAACACGCCTTTGATGCAGTTTTTAATGGGCCGAGCAATCAATTAGCTTTGTACTACACAGAACGCTTTTTGGCTCATACTCTGAAGTCTTCCGATTACCAACGAGTTAACTAAAAATTATCAACTTATTCATTTATGCTCAATAAACTGCGGCTATAACAGTTTAATAAGTTCCCAAATCTCGTAAAGATTTCTACGGCAAATTGTCGCACCAACTTTTAGAAGAGTTGCCAGACTTTATTTATTATATAGCGGTTCGATCGCGTGGTGAGGTATGCCCCATGCCCCATGCCCCATGCCCCATGCCCTATGCCCCATGCCCCATGCCCCATGCCCCATGCCCTGTTACACTGAAACCCTGGGGTTGTGTGCGATCGGTGCGATCGACCTTTCTAAAAAAAACATAAAATTCTGTAGCCTGCGATACATTTATTTTGTTAATGATTGTTTAAACTCTCCAAGTGTAGATTGTGTACTCTCCATAATTCTCCAAAACCCCTAAACGAGTGCGTTGTTTGCTGGACTGCGATTTATCGATCGTCGAACCGTTAAAAACCATAAGTAGTTTTGACCTGAATTCATCGGAATTGATTCGCACAAAATTTTTGAGCTGACCAGGGTGAATATTAGTTACTAAATTTGTGCAGTGCAGACATCTATAATGTTGACTCAAGTTTGTACAGGCTCTTGCCATCTATCTTCTTGCTAATAACCGAAATCCAACCGCATCTCACACAGGATTGTCACGCCCGGTGGACGGCGAAGTGATTGCGCCTCGCTCATCCAATCTTGTAGAGCCTGCCAAAAAAGGCATTCTCGCAAAAGTTAGCTTTGACAAAAAATGTTGGGTAAATCTCATATGTTGCACCATTCTCAATTAGCCTTTTATGAACAGGCTGGACGGGCTGTGAAGCGAGAAAATTGATCTCTTGTGGAACGGGCCGAAGAGCCCGTTCTTGAGAATGGTGCAAAATCTTGGGTAAATCCAACATATTCGTCAATCGTTAGACTTTTGCTAACATCTATTTTTTATCAACAACTCGTCCTGCAATCCCAATAAAAATAACCATGAGTGGAAACCAATCGCGCGTTCAAGCAATTTCTCAAATCGTCAACCGCAAACAGATGCCTGCCCAGCCTCCCAAGCGGCTAGAAGATTTGTGGGCAACAGACGTTTTTAGTCTGAGCAAAATGCAAGAAAGTCTGCCCAAAAGTATTTTCAAATCAGTAAAAAACACCGTTCAAACAGGCCAAAAACTCGATGATTCCGTAGCTGATGTAGTTGCAGCAGCAATGAAAGATTGGGCTATTTCCAAAGGAGCCCTCTACTACGCCCACGTATTTTACCCGCTAACCAACAGCACCGCCGAAAAGCACGATGCTTTCATCTCAGTGCAAGGCGATGGCTCCGTCATCTCAGAATTTGCAGGTAAAGTTCTAGTACAAGGCGAACCCGATGGCTCCTCATTCCCCAACGGCGGCATTCGCTCCACTGCCGCCGCTCGCGGATATACAGCCTGGGATGTCACCAGCCCTGCTTATGTCATGGAAACAGACAACGGCATGACATTGTGCATTCCCACTGTTTTCATCTCCTGGACAGGTGAAGCCTTAGACAAGAAAACGCCGCTTTTGCGTTCCATTGCCGCAATGAACAAAGCAGCAATCCGAGTGTTAAAGCTATTAGGAAATACCGAAGTTGCTCCCGTCAATTCCAGTTGCGGGCCCGAACAAGAATACTTCCTGGTAGATGCCAATTTCACCACCAGTCGCCCCGATTTACTGCTAGCAGGTCGCACCCTTTTTGGCAAACCTCCTGCGAAAGGTCAGCAATTTGACGACCACTATTTTGGAGCGATTCCAGAGCGCGTTCAAGTCTTCATGCAAGAAGTAGAAGAAAGAATGTACCGGCTGGGAATTCCTGCCAAAACCCGCCACAACGAAGTAGCTCCCGGTCAGTTTGAAATTGCACCAGTTTTTGAAGCTGCAAACGTCGCCAGCGACCATCAACAATTAACCATGACAATTCTCCGCAACACTGCGAAGAAACACGGTTTTATGTGTTTGCTGCACGAGAAGCCTTTCGCCGGCATTAACGGTTCTGGCAAACACGTCAACTGGTCGGTCGGCAATGCCACCCAAGGAAACTTATTAGACCCAGGCGATACACCGCACTCGAACATACAATTTCTAGTATTCTGCGGCGCTGTGATTCGCGGAGTTCACAAATACGGCCCGCTATTGCGCGCGGTAGTTGCGACTGCCAGCAACGACCACCGATTGGGTGCAAATGAGGCTCCGCCAGCAATTATCTCTGTCTATTTGGGTTCGCAATTAGAAGATATCTTCGGGCAAATTAGCCGGGGAGAAATTAAGGACTCTCAATGTCGGGGAATTATGAACTTAGGTGTAGAAACACTGCCTACTTTCATGAAGGATGCTGGGGACAGAAACCGGACTTCGCCCTTTGCCTTTACTGGAAACCGATTTGAATTCCGTGCAGTAGGTTCCGGTCAGTCTGTTTCCGGGCCGCTGGTGGCGATGAATACAATTCTTGCAGATTCTTTGGACTGGATTGCTAACAAATTAGAAAGCGATTTGGCTAACGGAACTGAACTGAATGCTGCCATCCAAACTGTTTTGAAAGAAGTGATGGATGAGCACGGCGCGGTTATATTTGGCGGCAACGGCTATTCGGAAGAATGGCACAAAATGGCCGTTGAGGAACGGGGTTTAGCTAACTTGCGGACTACGGCAGATGCTTTGCCCGTATTGAAGGAAGGATACATTGAAGACTTGTTTGAAAAGACAGGTGTTCTGACTCCCGTTGAATTGGAAAGCCGTTACGATGTTTATGCAGAGCAGTATTTGCTGGCAATTGAAGTCGAAGCAAAACTGGTATCAAGCATGGCAAAAACCATTATTTACCCCGCAGCGGTGAGGTATTTAGCTGAACTTTCCGGCACGATTTCTAAATTGAAAGAGATTGGGATTGAGCTGGAAAAGGAAAGTGCCGAAAAAGTAGCGGTGCTGGTTAAGTCAATGATGGATACTGCGAGCAAGTTGAGTGATGCTTTGAGCAAGCACGATTTTGCTTCGACCGAAGACCATATGCAGTATGCTTCGCAAACAATTCGTCCTTTGATGGATGAGGTTCGCCAGTATGCGGATGCTCTGGAAGGTGAAGTGGCTGATGATTTGTGGCCTCTGCCTACTTATCAAGAAATGCTGTTTGTTAAGTAATCGCGAATTCGGTTAATTGCAGGTTAGATTTGTAAGGACACGGCAGTGCCGTGTCCTTACTTGTTTTTGAGGTTAAATGAGTGGTACGCTGAATCGGCCAGAGTCATTAAATGCCAGCTACAGTAAGAGTTGTGAAGATTGTTGAGGTACCATTCAACAAATTTATCGACCTAGAAAAAGTAATATTCCTGCGAAAAGCTATTATGCGAATTCAATCTCTTTTCAAACAAATGACTCTGGCGGCTCTAGCTCTATTTTTGGCGATCAGTTGCAGTCGATCGACTCCGAACGTAAACTCTTCCCCTGAAGCAACTACCTCTAGCAGCTTTAGAGTGGCAATGGTCACCAGAGGCTCCAAAGACAACAACAGTTGGGCTCAAGCTTCTTTTGAAGGATTGAATCTAATCAAAAATAAATTTAATGCTCAGGTAGACTTTACTGGTCTTGACGGTGAAGATAGTGAAGCTGCCATTAGCAAATATGCCCAGTCAGGCTATGACCTGGTAATTGTAGCCAATGGTGGCTATGCCAAAGCTGCCGAAAAGGTCGCTCAAGAATTTCCACGAACGAAATTTGCCCTGGTTACAACGCATCCAGGGAATAACAGAAATTTGGGGGCTGTTGCCTTTCGCTCGGGTGAGGTGGGGTACCTCACAGGCGCTTTGGCTGCCATGAAGACCAAAAGCAATAAAGTTGGCTATATTGTGGGTGCACCTTATCCGGTTTATAAAGAAGAAGAAGCCTTGTTTAGGCGGGGAGTGAAGGCAACGAATCCCTCTGTTCAAGCTTCGACTGCTTTTCTCAACACTTGGAGTGATACGGACAAAGCCACCAAAGTCGCAACGGATATGGTTGCCTCTGGAGTAGATGTTTTGACCTTCAACGCGGATGAGGCAGGATTAGCCGCCCTAAAAGCCGTTACGCAAAAGCCAGGAGTCTTTGTGATTGGTTGGGCAAAGGATCAGTACGAACTGGCTCCCGGCAAAGTCCTAACTAGCGTTCTGCAGGACATTCCCAATCTGGTGCTAAATGCGGCCGTGTTAACCCAGCAAGGTCGCTGGGAAGGAAAACTTTACAAGTTTGGGCTCAAGGAAAATATCTACGACTTTGCCCCTTTCCGTGGTAGTCTCACGTCTCAGGAAGAGGACACTTTCAAGACCATCCGAGAAGCTGTGACGACTGGCAAAATCGATGTTTCTCCTTAGTGCGCCGATTAATTGATTTACCAAAATTGATCCTAAGTCCGATGCAAAATCAACGCAACGATCGCGCTCTGCCGATCGCCAAAAGCTCTCCTTCTCATCCCTGGCCACGCTTCTTATCTATTGCACATCAGCTCCGGTATGGTTTGATATTTTTGGTTCTCCTGAGCTTACTGCCCACTGGTGGGTTGTTGATCTACCTCAGCTTTCAGGCGCAGATCCAGCAATCGCGATCGCTCCAACAAGCGCGTAGTCAGACAGCAGCAGGGCAGATTGATAATTATCTAGATGACTTGAAACGAAAACTGAGCTATTTAGCTAGGGTCAAAGGACTCACCAACTTTCAACCTCAAGCGCAGCAGAGCCTGTTGGAAGGGTTGACTCGTCATAATGATGCTTATGAAGCCGTTGCCATTTTGAACCGGAAGGGACAAGTTGTCGCGTCAGTTTCGCCCTACGAACCGCTCAATTTAGAAAATCCCGCCAATTCGCCACTGTTTATTCGTGCCTTTAAACAACAGGAAGATTATGTCAGTCCTGTAGAAATTAATCCTCAAACCCACGAACCAAAGACCATTCTGGCGGTTCCGATTCGGAATGAGCGAGATGAGGTGGATGGGGTGCTATTAGCAGAGATAAATCTCAACTTTCTCTGGTTTATTGTTTCCCAAACGGAGGTGGGCAAGACGGGTTATGTCTATGTAGTTGATGAGCGTAATTTTCTCATTGCTCAAAAGGGTAGTAAGCCAGAAACATTTCAACTTGAAGATATTTCTAAGCGTCCCTTTTTTCAATTCTTGAAAGCATCCCAAGATACTAAGCGCCTTAACGTTTATCAGGGTCTAAAGCAGGTAGAAGTATTGGGAGCCAGTGCCTTAGTTCGGAGCGTGAATTGGAATGTGGTTGTAGAACTGCCAACGGCTGAGGCGTATGCTCCCGTTTACCAAATGCTCTCAGTTATGGGAGGCTCATTGGCGCTGGTGACGATCGTCGCTGTTGGCATTGGCTTTGTATTTATTCGGCAAATTGTGGTGCCCCTCCAGCGCTTAACCACGGCAGCTACTGAACTCAGTGCGGGGCAATTAGAGACACGGCTCAACATCGACAGCCAAAACGAACTGGGGACATTGGCGATCGCCTTTAACAATATGGCAACCCAGTTAGAGGAACTGATTAAAGCTGTTGAAGTGGAACGCAATTTTGTTTCAGCTATTCTTGAAATTGCAGGTGCCCTGGTAGTTGTGCTCGACCCGCAGGGACAAATCGTTCGCTTTAACCGAGCTTGCGAACAAATGACTCATTACTCGTTTAGTGAAGTGAAAGGGCGCTACATTTGGGACTTGTTCCCCAACTCAGACTTAGCTAGACAAGCCAAAACTACTTTTGAGTCTTTACAATCTGGTAATTTTCCCCAGCAGTATGAAGGCAGTTGGATGACCAAAGATCGACAACTCAGACTGATTGCCTGGTCAGATACTGCTTTACTGGACGATCGGGGAGAAATTGAGTACATCATCAAAACAGGGATTGACATTACTCAACGGAAACAGGTAGAAGAAGAACTCAAAGCCTCGCAGCAGCGGCTATCTTTTCTATTCCGCCAAACTTCACTGGCCGTTTTGGAATGGGATTTAAACTTTAAAGTCACGGCCTGGAATCCAGCGGCAGAGAAGATTTTTGGTTACACGGCGAAAGAGGCGATCGGACACCATGCCGCAGAATTAATTGTGCCTGCGTCTGCCAGAAAGGTAGTCGATCGAGTTCTGAACGAGCTGTTGAGTGAGCCCAGAGGACGCTACAACGTCAACGAAAATATTACGAAAGACGGCAAAACCATTATTTGCGAATGGTTCAATACGCCTTTAGTAGGGGAGGCTGGAAAGATTGTTGGAGTTGGCTCCTTCACACTCGATATTACTGAGCGCAAGCAAGCCGAAGCTGCGTTAAGGCAAGCAAAAGAGGAAGCTGAGGTTGCACTCAAAACCTTACAGCAAACTCAGGCACAGCTTATTCAGGCAGAGAAAATGTCAGGTTTGGGGCAACTGGTTGCTGGTGTTGCTCACGAAATTAATAATCCAGTCAACTTTATCTATGGCAACCTGAGCCATACTGCCGACTACACGCAAAATTTACTAAAGTTGATTCAGCTTTACCAGCAAACCTATCCAACTAATGCCCAAATTCAGGAAAAAATTGAAGAGTTCGAGCTGGACTACATTAGTGAAGATTTGCCCAAAATGCTGACTTCAATGAAGGTAGGAGCCGATCGCATTCGTCAAATTGTCCTGTCGCTACGAAACTTCTCGCGGCTGGATGAGGCAGAAATGAAGCCAGTTGATATCCACGAGGGAATTGACAGCACATTGATGATTTTGCAAAATCGGCTGAAGGCAAACCCGGCTCATCCTGCTATTGAAATTGTCAAAGAGTACGGTGACTTACCGCGAGTAGAGTGCTATGCCGGACAGTTGAACCAAGTCTTTATGAATATTCTGGCAAATGCGATCGATGCTTTAGAAAACTACGACAATCAGCGTTCTCGAAAAGACATCCAAACAAATCCCAGTCGCATCACTATTCGGACTAAGCTAGTCACAAACGAAACTCATTCTGGTTATTCAAAAAATGTAGTAATTCAAGTTCAAGACAATGGGCCTGGGATGCCGGAAACTGTTAGACAACAGGTATTCAATCCCTTCTTCACCACAAAACCAACGGGTAAAGGAACTGGATTAGGGCTATCCATCAGCTATCAAATTGTAGTTGATAAGCACGGTGGCTTCATCCAGTGCTTCTCTCAACCCCATCAAGGAGCAGAGTTCCGAATTGAAATTCCTGTTTTGCAAAGCGGTGCTGTAGCAATTGTTGGTAAATAACTGCTTGCACATTCCTCTATATAGCATTTATTAAGTAGGTTGGAAACTGTTATATCGTATCTAAATTATTTGTTTAAATAAAATAAAAGTCGTCAGCTCAAATTCAAGAAAAAAAGGGGATAGACAAGTAGTTAGTGCTAGTAGCGGGCGCTCTGACTCTCCACAGCAGGCTTTAAGAATTCGGGGATTTAACATAAGATTAGATCGACCTACTCAAAACTACATAAATGACAGTACCGCGTCTCGAACAATTTAGAGGTTGTCTGATCGGTCAGTGTCTGGGCGACGCTATAGGCTGTAGAGTAGAAGGCTATCCTCCCGAAGTTTGCCAAAACTTTGTCAACTACGAAGTTAGACTCAAAAAAATCAAAGATCGCGATCGGTTCGGCTTGCCTTTTGGTCAATACACCGACGACTCCCAACTCGCCCGCGAACTCCTCCAAAGCTATGTCGCTTGCGGGGAATTCGACCCCAGCGACTACGCCACCCGTATTGCTGACATTTTCGCTCAAGAGCGCATTGTCGGGCGCGGTCGATCGACAGAAGAAGCTGCAAACCGCCTGATTCGGGGCGTTGCTTGGCAAGAAGCTGGTACTCGTGCTCCCAATGCTGGTAATGGCAGTGCGATGAGGGCTGGATCGATCGGCTTAATATTCTACGATGACCCGTCCCAGCTTGTACAAGCTGCTTGCGATCAAGGGCGCATCACCCATCAAGATTCGCGGTGTTCTGCTGGGGCTGTGGCGATCGCCGGGGCTGTGGCGATCGCCCTTCAATCTGACATGATGATAGAAACTGAGCCATTTCTCGGTCAACTGAGCGAATGGGTAGGAGAAGTCGATCCTTCCTTTGCTGCTTTGCTCAAAGATTTGATTGATTGGGTGAAATTGCCCCCAGAAGAAGCCGTAGAGTTGATTTCTAGAGCTGGACTCCCGTTAAACTACGAGCACTCTTGGCAAGGAATTTCCCCTTTTGTAGTTGGTAGCGTCTTGTGGAGTTTATATGCGTTTTTGAGAACGCCTCAAGATTACTGGGAAACTCTCTGCACTAGCATCGCCGTCGGTGGCGATGTGGATACCACCGCAGCAATGGCTTGTGCCATCAGCGGGGCATTTCTGGGCGTAGAAGCCATCCCGAATCAACTAGCGGAACTTTTGAACGATCAAGGTACTTGGGGCCTGGGCGAACTGATTAAACTCGCTGACAATTGTTATCAGTTGAAAGTCAAGCTGTAGCCGCTTCTCACAACTTAGGACTTATGATTACGGCTAGATAAATTTGGGCGATCGATTGACCATAATATCCCGGCCGGGGCGGGTTTTTGAGATTGTCAATTATTGGCAAATATGGTTGGTGAACCCGCCCCTACGTGATTTCGGGTAATCGAGGGGACAGGATATTACGGGTAAGACAATTTGGACGATCGATTGACCATAATATCCCGGTCGGGGCGGGTTTTTGAGATTGTCAATTATTGGCAAATATGGTTGGTGAACCCGCCCCTACGTGATTTGGGGGAATCGAGGGGACATGATATTACGGGTAAGACAATTTGGACGATCGACCTTTGTGTTTCTAAATCAGTCGATCGCCCAGACTCAAATTCCCTCTATCATATCGTTTCCGGTTGGATGGGAATGATTAAACCGCAGAGTACGCAGAGAACGCAGAGTTCGAGAACAGAGAGATGAATAATTCCGATGAAGGGCGGATTTGATATCAAACGATTTTCTCGCTAGAAAGTTCCCCACTAGCAGGAGGCTCTACCGTATCACCAAAGGCAATCCGCAGAAAAGGCGGCGCTAAAAATGTCGTCAGAATCACCATGATAATAATCGAGACTTCTAACGGTTTATCCAAAACCCCACTCGCGGAACCGATGCCGGCAAACACTAACCCGACTTCGCCCCGAGGAATCATCCCCACTCCGATCGCCAATCGATTGATTCCAGGCTGACCAAACACCACCCAACCTGTTACGATCTTGCCCAAAATAGCAACCACAATCAAAAATACGGCAATCAAAAGTCCCGCCCGATTATCCGGCACTGTTGGGTTCAAAACCCCCAAATCCGCCCGTGCTCCCACCGTTACAAAAAAGATGGGTACAAATAAATCGGCGATGGGTTTCACCAATTCATCCAACTCCTGGCGGGCATCGCTTTCATCCAAAACCAAACCAGCCGCAAACGCACCCAAAATCGCTTCCAGATGAATTGCATTGCCCAGAAAAGCCATGAAGTAGGCAAAAATAAATGCCGGGATGATAATATTGCCGCGAGTTTTGAGTTGACCCACCACCGCCGAGAAGGTTTTGTCGAAGACACCGCCCAACAGAATCGAACCTAGCAGAAAAACAGTTGCACTGACAATCAAATAGATGACATTAACAACATCAATCTCCCCGGTTTTGGCTAAACTGGCGACAACAGCCAGGACAATAATTCCCAACACATCATCAATCACCGCCGCACCGACAATAATTTGACCTTCTTTAGAGTTCAGTTGTCCTAAGTCAGACAACACTTTAGATGTAATTCCAATGCTGGTTGCCGTCAAAGCTGCCCCCGCAAAAATTGCTGGAATTGCCGCCGTGTGGAAAATTATCATCAAGCCCGCAGTACCGGCGGCAAAGGGAACTGCCACACCTACGCAGGCGACAACGGTAGCTTGAATTCCGACTTGCTTGAGTTGTTTGAGATCCGACTCTAAGCCAATTTCAAACAGCAGAATAATTACGCCCAATTCAGCTAGCACTGAAATGACTTCACTCTGCGATTCAAACACACTGGTGAAGGCGGCAGGAGACAGATGATTAATCGATTGCAGAACTGTCATAATCCCTGAGTCTGAGGCTGACAGCTCGCTTCCGGGAAAAACGATCAAGTGTAAAGCAGATATTCCAATAATCACCCCTGCTACAAGTTCACCCAAAACCGGGGGAAAATCAAACTTTAGAGCCACTTCCGCGCCGATTTTACTGGCGATATAAATCACTACCAAACTGAGCAAAACTCCGCTGAGGACGATCGGCGAATTTTCTGCTTCGACTGTTGCTAACAAAGGTATGGGGGCAACTAGAGAAGCCATCCCAGAACTTAAAGCTGTAATTGTATGGTTCAAAAACATGGTT
Source organism: Microcoleus sp. B7-D4 (assembly GCF_036705125.1). NCBI lineage: Bacteria > Bacillati > Cyanobacteriota > Cyanophyceae > Oscillatoriales > Microcoleaceae > Microcoleus > Microcoleus sp. B7-D4. The sequence goes on along the minus strand of NZ_JAUBTT010000068.1, from coordinate 37,327 downwards.
ACGGTGATGGTAAGAAAGACAATGCTACGTTAATTGATGATTGAATTTATGAAGTGTAGTAGGGACACTCCAAGAGTCCATTAGTGTCAACTTAAGCCGAAAGACCGCCAGGGACTGAAGTCCCTGTCTAATAGCAAAAGTCCTCTGAAGAGGACTGATGAGTTGTTACCCATTTCTTTAGTCCTCTTCAGAGGACTTGTGCTTTGAGACAGGGGTTTCAACCCCTGTCGGACTGCGGGTTTGACGTGGAAAGTTGACACTCCTTGGGCGAAAGCCTTTGTCCCTACGGGGATTGAGCCAGAGGCGGGTGTACTTCATAAATGTGGAATTTGCTGTATCAAGCAAAACTTGAAGAACCCAAATCTGGCGGTACATCTTGCCACCGCCCTTGTCCGACTGCTTGAATTGCTTCTTTTAGCAAGATATCGCCGGTATAAATTGCCCTACCGACGATCGCACTTTTGACACCAATTGGTTCCAAAGCCAGCAAACTCAACAAATCTGCGATCGAACTAACGCCACCGGAAGCAATCACCGGAATCGAAATAGCGTTAGCAATTTCGCGCAAAGATTCCAAATTCGGCCCTTCCATAGTACCGTCGCGGTGAATGTCGGTGTAAATAATTTCAGCCGCCCCTAACTCGGCCATTTTTTGCGCCAATTCTGTCGCTAAAACTTCCGAAGTTTCTAGCCAGCCTCTAGTAGCAACTTTACCATTTCTGGCGTCGATGCCGACCAGAATTCGATCGGGAAATTCGGCGCACAATTCGCCGACTAATTGCGGTTGTTCGACTGCGACAGTGCCGAGAATGACGCGCCGAACGCCTAAATTGAGGATAGCAGCAACAGAAGCGCGATCGCGCATTCCCCCACCTACTTGACAGGGAACGTCTACTGATCGGACGATCGCTTCAATGGCTGCTTGGTTGACTGGATGACCTGCTTTAGCGCCGTCGAGGTCTACTAAATGCAGCATGGTTGCGCCTTCATTTACCCACTGTCTGGCGACTGCGACGGGGTTGTCGTTAAAAGTTTGAGACTTCGCGTAGTCTCCCTGATACAATCTGACGCATTTTCCATCCAATAAGTCGATCGCTGGAATTACATTCATAATATTTGGGAATGGGGAATTGGGCATCGGGCATGGGGCATCGGGCATCGGCCAAACAGGGCATTAGGAATTGGGAATAGTTTATTTTTGTTCCTTCTTCCTTCTTCACATCGATCCTCTTCCTTCTTATATACATTCGCAGCCGCTATTTAAATGAAACATAACCGCAGAAGAAAGCGTTGACCATAAAGGAGTATTGACATCAGCTTTTTGCAAAGCTTCTGCCGTCCAGTCGTTGCAAGTTCTCAAAATAGAGTAACTGCGATTTGCTTCATAAAAACTATCACTGTTGTGGTAGCCATAACTAATTTTTAGTTTATTACCTCCTGCGTCTAGTTGGAATGAATTTTTAATGAAATTCACAATGTTTAGATAATTAGACCCGCTAAGTTTAACACATTTTGTTTCTTTATTTTGTGGCCAAACCCGATAACCTTGTACTTGCACCGTAGACGGAGTAGGGAGAAATAGCGCCTTGAAAGCTGTAACTGGGTTGATACTTCCTGATGTGGGAGTTTCCAACATAAAAGCTCTATCTCCCCAGCCAAAAGACAAATATTGATAATCAGAAGTGGCATCCCGCCCTATTTCTGTTAGCCGTAAATATTGATTCCAGTCAAAAGATTCATTTTTAACTGGAACAATGATTTCGGTGTGGATGCCTTGGTTGGAAATGTATAGAGAGATTGTGCAATCTGCTTGCGAGTAATTTCCCCACTTTCTGGGAGTGAGATAGCCAATTGTTAGGAAAGCGCTTAAAAATAAGATGACAATTCCTAAGCGCTGTATGCTTTTTCTCATTTTAAGCGTGGGTTTCAAATGGGAGCATCTCATATTTGTAAAAACACTTCTTCTGGCTCCTTTCTTCTTCCTTCTGACTCTTTTCTCCTGACTCCTGACTCCTAACTCCTAACTCCAATTTAGGGCTTGGCTGCTTTCATTGAGATGCTCCCGTTTCAAATTCTGCCTTCGGATGGCGGGCGCTGCATCTTTGTGGGGAATAATTCTTGTAAGGCATAATTGCGCTGTTCGGGGGTTTCCCTAGCCCAATTCGACAAACTTTCGTAGAAAAAGAACGACACCCCAGCGAAATCTCTTTTTCGCACTTCTTGCACTTGTTCTTGAATTTGTTTGAGGGGCACGGAATTATTTTTAAGACCAGTCAAAATGCCGATCGCAGTTGGAATGTTAAGTTTAGCCAATTTAACTTCTTCCCGTTCCAGTTCGGCACTAAAACGCTTGATATCGCTGCGATAAACCTGCAACACAATTTCGTCGATGTAGCCGCGTCTTTCCCAGGTAAACCAGTCCTGCAAGTGGGCGGGTAAAGCAAAGTGAAAAGGGTTGGGAGATAAGCTGACAATACATTTTTCTTTGCGGGATTTGATGGCGCGGGAAACTCTGCCCACGAAGTCGTTAATTTTGTCAGCGCGCCAGCGCACCCAGAAGGTTTCGCGGGGGTCGTCGGAGGGAGGACTTTTGATTTGTTCCTGATACATTGACACTGTTAATGGCTCGTAACCAAATTCTACTGGCAAGCCAAAATGGTCGTCAAATTGAATGCCATCTATATCATAATTATCGACAACTTCTAGGATTAAATCTAAGATAAATTGCTGCACTTGGGGATGAAAGGGATTCAGCCAAACTCGATCGTGTTTGCCTTCTTTCCAAATAGTTGAACCATCGCGCCGCTGCGCCAGCCAGTCGGGGTGAAGTGTGGCTAATTCCGATTCGGCGGGAGCCATGAAACCAAACTCAAACCAGGGGATTACTGCTATACCTTTTTGGCGGGATTGTGCTATAATTTCTTTGAGGATGTCTCGGTCTTTCAATCCGGGCGATGGGTCGATCGCCTGTCCGAATACTCGTTGGGCTGCTGCGCTGGGATAAAGCGTATACCCTCCTTGCCAAACCGTGGGATAGATGGTATTGAAATTGAGTTGATCCAGTCGATTTACAGCGTCAATGATGTTGTTGCGGGAGAAAATAACGTCGCTGTCAATGTTCGTCAGCCAGACGCCGCGCAATTCGGTTGTTGGGGTTTTGGGCGGGGTTTGAGCCAAGAGACGCGGGGATAAAATCGCGGAGGAGGTAAGGGCGATCGTAAAAACAACTATTAAAGCCAGTATCCGCTGCCATTTGTGCAGTTTAATCATCAATTTGTCGCAAATATGATTATTTTTAGACTGATATTTTACCGTATAATGAGCTTGTTAGGGTGCGCCAGCTAGGGTTATTTGATTAAAAGTCGATCGCACATTTCCTGACGCCCCTACCACTTTTGATATTATTGGGGGTCAACAATGATACCCATAAATAATATTGTTCCTGTAGTATTGTCTCGAATGGCACAAAAGAAGGGACGGTTTACATTCATTTGAAAACCCGGCATAGATCTCGTTAACTCAATTACAGTCACGGCTGCTGCTTCTGTACCTTCTTCGTTAACTTCGACAAATGTCTTGTGTTTTACAGATCCTACTTCTACTTTGCTATCAGTCATCGGGGAAAAGTCTGTTTTCAATCCACCGAAAATTTCTGCCATTCCCAAAGCTATAAGTGTGTCGTTCAGTTTAACTTCATACTCCATTTTGAAGCGCGGTATTTCAATCATTCCACTTTTAACTCTAAATTCTTGCATCCATTTATCCCAGTTTTCTGGTGTTAATTGCTGCGAGAACGTTGCCAAATTGGTATTGGAGTTTGGCAAGAAAATATACATACTCAGAGCGCCTTTTTTGCCGTAAGGTAAACTGACTGCTTGAAAAGTCTCTGTTTCGTAGCACCGATAAGAGCCCATCTGGGACATCATTGGATGCTGTTTGGAACTGCTGTCTGTTAAATAAAAAGTTTTGTTGGCAGTGTGAGATTTATCAAAGGGCGTTTCCCAGTTGCCTTTGAAATAGATGGCGTTAATCAAAAACAAGAGTGTATCTGGCTTGATTTTAGTGACTATTTTATCAATTTTTCCGTGAGTTTTTTCGCTCACCCAGTTGTTAATGATGCTGAGAGCTTCTTGCTGACTATGAAAGTCTATTTCGCTAATATTGGCTTGGTAGTATTGTTGATTTATTTGCAAAAATTCGGGTTTTAATGAGAAGCCTTGTTGCGCCCAAAGCGCGTTGGCAATTGATACTTGGATCTTGGGGTCATTTTTTTGCAAACTGTTTTGCAAATTGTGATTGGCTGCGTTGATTGCTTTTGGACTCATTTTCGTTAATTCGAGAGCTTTTGTCATTTCTTGTTTGGTTTCTCCGCTGACTCCGTTGTATGCCATTGACAGTGCGAGGGCGACAGAAGTAGGGGAAATAAAGATATTTTGATTCGGCTGTTGTTTGGTGAGGGTGTTGAACAAGTTAAAACCAAATTTGGTATTAGCTGCAACAAGTCTGGCGTCTACATTTATCTGGTTGTTAGGGGGTGTCATGGCTAGAAGTTCTGAGTGATTGGGATGTGGGAGGTGGATGGCGTTAATTTTTAGTGGCGGCGCTAATTATGTGATTCAACCGGACATGATATCATATTCTATTGGTTAATTTTTTAAGAATAACCTTGCAGTTTCATAACTTGGCGGTAGTGCGCTTCAATCTCGCTCACCGTTTGCGATTGACGCTTGCTCGTCCACTCGCTGCGATCGAATAATTCCCGCATCAAAGCATCAACATCGATCGTTTTCACCTTACCTTCGGCGACAATTTGTTTGCCGTTTACCCAAACGCTGTCTACCGCATTAGTCGGGCGCCCTAAAATCAGCAAGCCGATCGGATCGGTGCGCGGCAGCAATGATAAACTGGTTAAATCATACAGCACAAAATCTGCTTTTTTCCCGACTGTCAGCGAACCCATTTCATCGGCGAGATTCAAGCCTTGTGATCCTCCCAGGGATGCCATTTCTACAGACTGGCGCGGTGTAATCCATTGGCGGTAATCCAAATCCGTGATATTGTGCAAAATCGAACCAATTTTAATCGCTTCCAGCAAATCTTGAGAGTCATTGGCTATCAAGCAACTTTAATAAAGTTAATAAATCCTAAAAATTATCAAAAAGTTGCCACGGATACTTAATTATAACAAAGATTTAAGATATGACAAGTTAGTAACAATCAAATAGTTATAAGATTGAAATTGTTTTTGAGCCAAAATCCCTATGAATCCTGATTCTCTCCGCACCTTGGGCGTACCGCCGAATGCTTGGAAAGTTGATGCCAAAATTGCCGATATCACCCGATCGCCGATCGCGCCTCAACCTGTTACCCTGGAAACAGAAACTAAAACTCTGCGTTTGGACTTAGCAAAAGCAGCAATGTTGGTGATAGATATGCAAAACGATTTCTGTCATCCCGACGGTTGGCTAGCACATATTGGCGTAGATGTAACGCCCGCCCGAACTCCAATTAATCCTTTAAAAAATTTGCTGCCAAAATTGCGATCGCACGCAATACCAATTATTTGGATAAACTGGGGAAACCGCCCGGATTTGCTCAATATTAGTGCAGCTTCCCGTCACGTTTACAATCCCACAGGATCCGGCGTAGGTTTGGGAGATCCGCTGCCAAAAAACAACGCACCTGTACTGATGGCAGGGAGTTGGGCGGCGCAGGTTGTCGATGAATTAAAACCCAAACCGGAGGATATTTGCGTTGATAAATATCGGATGAGTGGCTTTTGGGATACTCCTTTAGATAGTATCTTGCGGAACCTCGGCCGAACTACACTTTTCTTTGGAGGAGTAAACGCCGATCAGTGCGTCATGGCTACCCTGCAAGATGCTAATTTCCTCGGTTATGACTGTATTTTAGTCAAAGATTGTACAGCTACGACATCTCCCGATTATTGCTGGCAAGCTACTCTTTATAACGTTAAACAATGTTTTGGCTTTTTGTCGGATTCTCAGGCTATGTTAGAAGCAATTAAATAGTAGTCAGCAATGATTCCTAGAATGAGTGTAGGGGCAATCCCTCCGTGGTTGCCCCTCTTGATTAAGAAACTGAGTAGGCGGGTACGGGGCTGGGCGGGCACGGGGCTGGGCGGGCACGGGGGCACCGCCCCTACGATAATTAACAATTAAACAAAAAAAATGACAAACCACTGCATGATTCCTGTTATAAAGTCTCCGAAAGACTACCAAGCATTTCGGATCAGTCCGGGCGATACTAATAGATTAGCTATCGTCTTCGATCCGGTAATAGCTAATGTTTCATTAACAGTTTGCGTGGAGATTTTCGATGTGGGCGGCAAAACCCCTCCCAACCGCCATCAATTTGCAGTAGAAATGTTTTTTGTACTCAAAGGAACAGGGCAAGCAACCTGCGACGGCAAAACAGTTAGTATTCAACCGGGAGATAGTTTGTTAGTGCCTCCAACAGGCACTCACGTAATTGAGAATACGGGCAGTGAACGTTTGTACGCTTTGTGCATCATGGTGCCGAATGAGGATTTTGTGGAACTAATTCGCAGCGGTACACCAGTCGATCTCGATGAGGAAGATATGAGAGTTCTTGGGCGATCGGATGTACTCGTATCGTGTTAGGTTTTTAGTAAGGACTTTAATCCTTTAATCTCGTCCTAGGTAGAGCCTTGGAACATATATCTAGATGCTCTGCCTAGCTTCTTTTTTGCAGGTAAAATAATTTATGAGCGTTATATTTCACATTGCTAAAAGCCAACAGTGGGAAGAAGCAAAACACCTTCAATCCTATCGCGGCGATACCCTAGACTCGGAAGGATTTATCCACTGTTCGACACTCCCGCAAGTTGTTAGAACTTCCAACAAATTTTTTGCTGGACAAACAGGATTGCTGTTGTTGTGGATTGACTCGGAAAAAGTGGAAGCAGAAGTTAAGTATGAACCTGCTGCTGGAGATTTTTATCCACACATTTACGGGCCGCTGAATGTTGATGCTGTGTTGAAAGTTATTGAGTTTGAAGCTGGTGCCGATGGCAAGTTTGAATTGCCGGAAGAATTAAGAGATGTTGTTTAATACTCTGATTTTTGACCAGTATCAACTAACTTTTCAGGGCGGGCTATAAGCACACCCCACGGGAAAGTTGAATGTTGTGGAACGGGCATCTTGCCCGTTCAACTTTTGAGGGTAAAGTTGAATTTTTGAGGGAAAAGTTGAATTTTTGAGAAGAAAGTTGAATTTTTGAGAAGAAAGTTGAATTTTTGAGGGCGGGCTAGAAGCCCAACCCCTACTCCCCACAATACAATTAAGTGTCTTGTGGAACGGGCATCTTGCCCGTTCTAATTGCTGCAATATATCAATTTAAATTGACTGATTAACCAACTCTGCCGCCAATTTCAGCGCATCTTCGCGAGTCGCAATTCTACCCTCCACCCGCGCTAATTGAATCTCCATTAAAAATTGACCGATGCGCGGACTTCTGGGCAATTTCAAATATTCCATTAAATCATTGCCGCTAACTAATTGGGTAGGATGAGCAATAATATCATCAGCATCCAGATAGCGATTAATTAACAGTGAAATCTCATCAACCGCAACTCCCGCCGCCACCGCCAAAACCGCTAAAACTGGAAATACTATTCCCACATCCCGAAACAGAAAATACTGTTCTCGCAAAGACATTTCTGCGAGAGGTTTTGCTGGCAATTTGGGCAAGTATTTCAAAAGCCCGATCGCACTTTTAATCTCCGCATTGCTGTACTTCAACCGCTGCAACTGGGTTTCAGCAATTGTCGGGTCGGAATCTGCCAAAATAGCCAACTTCGCAACCGCCAACAACGGCGTTTTAATCGTATCTCGAATCGATCGCGAAAATTCTCTCCCCAAATCTGGATTAATTGCCGCTAACTTGGCAGCAGACGCATCAATTTTTGTCAAAATATCAAAACGGTCGATCGCACTTTCAAACCAAATCGAAAACAAACCGTCTTCGCAACCGCGACAAATCCAAGGAACACCGTCAGGATTACTCAACAAATAACCCAATTCCGTCCGCACCCGTTCCACCGCTACCCGACTCAACAGCGGCGCTAATTCCCGAATCGCAGATAGAGTTTCAGGTTCGATCGCAAAACCCAACTGCGCCGCTTGGCGGTAAGCTCTTAATAACCTTAGCGGATCGTCCTCCAAATTTGACCGCGAAATCATCCGCAGCACACCCAACCGCAAGTCAGTTTGACCGTCCAAAGGATCGATGATTTCTCCCGTAAAAGGATTGCAGGCGATCGCATTTATCCGAAAATCTCGGCGCAGCAAATCCCCCTCCAGACTCCCCCCTTCCGCTTGCGCCAAATCCACCGTACCGCCCGCAAATACAACCCGCGCAATTTGGCGTTCCGCATCCAACAAGACAAATCCACCATTCGTGCGATCGGCAATTTTTCGAGCAGTCTTCACGGCCCGTGTTAGCATAACGAAATCCAAATCAAAATAGTGCGATCGCCTCCCCAGCAGCGCATCCCGCACCGCACCCCCTACCAGATAAGCAGGCGGTGTCAGCAGTTCCAAATCAAACGGCCAAGTATCAGGAGATAATGAAGAGGGCAAATTAATCGGCATCGCAACAAAAATCTACAAACTTACAAACAATTAAACTCTTGCTACGCTAGATTAACAGAAAGCTCAAATTTCACCAATCTTTTTGAAATGCACAGAGGATATCAAGAATGTGTATTTGTATTAACTGCCACTATGTAGACCGCTGCTTCACCTACCACGCCGTAGAAGAACAGCACGAACAGCTTCACCTTACCGAAACACCCGATTTCGACCCCGTAGAACCCACAATCAACGTCAACATCCGCCCCCGCCAAGACGAAATTGAAATGGAATGGGATGTAGTCGGGTGTGAGAGTTTCAAGCAAGAGACCGGCAAATGGGCCTCATTGCGGCCAGGCGAACTCGTCCCGACTTAAGGAAGAAGTCATTAGTCAGTAGTCATTAGTCATTAGTCATTAGTCATTAGTCATTAGTTATTTGTTGGTTGGTTGTTGGTTGCTATTTGTTGTTTTTTATAGGTTTTTTGCGAGTTGTTGGCGATAACAACCAATAACCAATTCCCAATAACCAATTCCCAATTCCCGATGCCCGATGCCCGATGCCCGATGCCCAATGCCCGATGCCCGATGCCCAATTCCCCATTCCCAATTACAAATCTAAAATCTAAAATCTAAAATCTAAAATCCAATGTGCTATTGCTTAAACCCAACTTGTCAGAATCCGCAAAACCCAGGGGATGCAGAATTGTGCCAAAGTTGCGGCTCAAAATTGTTGTTGACTATTGACGCAGAAACGCCATCAGCATCTCGCTACCGAACCATAAAGCCGATCGGGCAAGGAGGCTTTGGCCGAACATTTCTAGCAGTTGATGAAACCAAACCCCTGATTTTTTCGCAGTGCGTAATCAAGCAATTTTTGCAGCAAAATACCGCAGCCGAAAAAGCCGCTCAACTATTTCACCAAGAAGCAGCCCAGCTAGAAACCTTGGGAAAACATCCGCAGATTCCCGAATTAATCGCGCATTTTGAACAAGACGGAAGACAGTATTTAGTACAAGAATTTATAGACGGCAAAAACCTAGCCAGAGAATTAGAACAAAAAGGAGCATTCACCGAAACTCAAATTCGGCAAATCCTCAACGATTTATTGCCAGTGCTCCACTTCGTCCACAAATCCAAAGTTATTCACCGCGATATCAAACCAGAAAATATCATTCGCCGCCGGCTAACTCCAGCCCCTTTACCCGCCTTAGAAAATTCCTATCAACCCTCTCCTTTCCAAAAAGATATTGTTTTAGTAGACTTTGGTGCAGCTAAGAAAGTAACAGCAACTGGGTTGCCACAAACAGGTACAATTATCGGCAGTGCTGCTTATACAGCCCCAGAACAATTGATGGGGAAAGCAGTTTTTGCTAGCGATATCTACAGTTTGGGCGTTACTTGCATTCACTTGCTGACTGAAATTCCTCCCTTCGATTTGTTCGACAGTACAGAGGATTCTTGGGCTTGGCGAAATTATTTGAAGACTGCTGTTAGCGATGATTTCGGCCGCATCCTCGACACCATGCTCCAAAGTGCCACCAACCGGCGCTACAGTTCAGCCTCAGCAGTCATCCGGCACTTGAACCCCAAACCGGTGTATTTAGACGCACAACCGGTGCTAGACGCGCCGGAAACGCCCGCAGAACGGCTGGTTACACCTGCGCCCGGTGTCTCGCTTTTCACTCGCCAACAGCAAGCCGAAATTCAGCAAGCTTTACAAGAGGATCTCGCCCCGTACAATGTTACAATCCAAGTCAGTCAAGCCAAGCAACAGCTCAATATCGTCATCAACAGAACCGAAGACAACCCCGTTTACTATCCGCACTTATCTCAAATAATTGCCACCAGACTCACCGATTTGCAGTTAAATAAAGTCGCAGCCGTGAAGCTGTTGGGAAGACTCAACAATTCTCGCCGCCCCGAGTGGAAGCAAATATTGCAAATCGATCCCAAGATTAAATTGAGAAACAAACTCGTGCGGCTGCAACACAATCAATTACTCAAGAAAGCCGCCTCTGTTACTACCCAAGAATTTTGGCTGCCGAAGTTGAAAACTCAAGATTTTTGGATAGATGCGCTAATGTTTGCCTTAGTTTGGTTTATCTTTGGCTCTCAAATAGTCATTTTTAACTCTTGGTTTGCGCTAATAGTTTCGTCGGGTTTTATGACGGTAAAGCATCAAGTTTCCCAACACAAAGAATTTGCCAATAAAAATTTATTTGCAAGTTTAGTAGTGCTGTTTTTGATGACTGGGGGTATGGGTAATTCCAGGATTTTAAATACGGGAATATTTGGCATTCTTTTGGGTTGCTTAGTTGTGGCTTTGCCCCTGTTTTTTGTTAAGGAAAATTACCAGTAATCGTGAATAGCAATCCCCAAGACGGAACATCTGTTAAAAAATACGGCTTAGCCCTGCACACAGCTAGTCGCGAACTCGGTTTAGCCATCAGCAATTTTGCCGGGGATTATCGCTGCCAAACTTGGAATTTGGATCGGGATTTAGCAACTCATTTGCATCAGTATTTAGTCGAGTTTATTGGGCCGCAAACTTGGGCGGAGTTGGCTTTTATTGCTGTGGCGAAGGGGCCCGGAGGTTTCACGGGGACTCGGATGGGTATGGTGACGGCGCGGACTTTGGCTCAACAGTTGGATATTCCTGTTTTTGCGGTTTCCACTTTGGCGGCTGTCGCTTGGGCGGAACCCCCCCAACCCCCCCTTAGCAAGGGGGGGCTTTTGAGTGCAGAACCTCCCCTTGCTAAGGGGGGGCTTTTGAATACGGAACCCCCCCGCGATTTTGTAGGGGCGGTGCCCCCGTGCCCGCCCCCACCCACAGATGATTTCCTGGGCATTTCAGGCATCGGGGCTCTTCACGAGGGTTTGCCCCTACAAGAAAATGAAACCGCCGTGCCCCAACCAGGGCGGGCACGGGGGCACCGCCCCTACAAGGGGGGGCTTTTGAGAGATGATATCGCGCTGCAAATGCCTGCACAGCGGGGACAATTGTTTGGGGCGGTTTATTCAGTTAACAAAGATTCTGGTTTAACTGAGTTGTTTCCTGAGACGGTGATGACTCCTGAATCTTGGCAAGAAAAGTTGGATGATTGGGGGAATTCTTATCAGTTAATTGAAGTTGGTAGCGAGTTGGGTTCGTCGGTTTCTAGTGTGTTGGAATTGGCTTATTTGGAGTGGCAAATGGGAAGTCGTCCTGATTGGTCGGATGCTTTGCCTTTTTACGGTCAACATCCGGTTAAGGGACACTGAATATTGGGAATAGGGAATTGGTAATTGGTAATTGGTAAATTGTTTATTTAAGGGCGATACAAACTTCCAGGCAAAAAGTTAATGTTAGGGGGTCTGGGCTTTCGGTTCGCAATCGATCGATCTCAGCTCGATCGCAGCCGCGAGATTCCATAAAATCAAGCATCCAGTTCGTTATGGTAGCAAGATCGATGTATTTTGCTCCGAGACAAACAGGGCAAATTTCTGGGCTGAGGGTACCGGTGCCGCCGCATTCGGGGCAATCCCAATGGCTGGTTAGGGGATCGGGGGTAGTTAGGATGTTGTTCATGCTGGGAAAAAGTACGCGCGGCGTAGCGATCCTGCAGGGAATCGCACCTACTCGTTAACTCTAGCAAAAATGCCGATCGCCCTTACTTCTTCCTGCCTTTACACTAAGCGAGCTAGTGAGTAAGATTGAAGCAAATACAAAAGGGGTGGTTATGTTCGATCGCACTCAATGGGTTTTGGCCGGTATGTCGATCGCACTTTCGATTCAGTTAAGTCAGCCAGTGGCAGCAGCCGTGCCCGTTGGTAAAGTCGTACAAACAGCACAAACTAACAGTAACGAGGCTGCCCAAAAAGCTTTCAAAGAAGGAGTACAACTCTACAATCAAGGAACGGCCCAAGCAAAAAGAAGTGCGATCGCTAAATTTGAACAAGCATTAAAGCTGTTTGGGGCAGTAGGCGATCGCCGTGGGGAAGCTGCCACCCTCACCAACCTCGGGACTGTCTACGCAGGATTGGGAGAAAAACAGAAAGCGCTAGAGTATTACAGTCAGTCGCTTCCACTGTTTCGGGCAGTGGGTGATCGCCGTGGGGAAGCAGTCACCCTCACCAGCATCGGCAGTGTCTACTCAGATTTGGGAGAAAAACAGAAAGCGCTAGAGTATTACAGCCAGTCCCTTCCCCTGATACGGGCCCTCGGCGATCGCGCCAAAGAAGCTACCACCCTCAGCAATATCGCCAGAGTCTACTCAGAATTGGGAGAAAACCAGAAAGCGCTAGAGTATTACAACCAGTCGCTTCCCTTGACACGTGCCGTGGGCGATCGCCAGCAAGAAGCTACCACCCTCGGCAACATCGGCATTGTCTACTCAGCATTGGGAGAAAAACAGAAAGCACTAGAGTATTACAGCCAGTCCCTTCCCCTGTTTCGGGCCCTGGGGGATCGCGGTGGGGAAGCTACCACCCTCAATAACATCGGCAGTGTCTACTCAGATTTGGGAGAGAAACAGAAAGCAAGAGAGTATTACAGCCAGTCCCTTCCCCTATTTCGGGCAGTGGGCGATCGCCAGCAAGAAGCTACCACCCTCGGCAACATCGGCAGTGTCTACTCAGATTTGGGAGAAAACCAGAAAGCGCTAGAGTATTACAACCAGTCGCTTCCCTTGAGACGGGCAGTGGGCGATCGCTTTGGGGAAGCTAGCATCCTCAACAACATGGGCTTAGTCTCCTCACAATTGGAAGAAAAACAGAAAGCACTAGAGTATTACAGCCAGTCGCTTGCGCTCCGACGGGCAGTAGGCGATCGCAGTGGGGAAGCTACCACCCTCGGCAATATCGGCAATGTCTACTCAGAATTGGGAGAACAACAGAAAGCGCTAGAGTATTACAACCAGTCCCTTCGCTTGAGTCGGGCAATCGGCGATCGTTATCGGGAAGGTGGCACCCTCAACAACATCGGCAAAGTCTACTCAGAATTGGGAGAACAACAGAAAGCACTAGAGTATTACAGCCAGTCGCTTCCCCTATTTCGGGCAGTAGGCGATCACCGTGGGGAAGCTACCACCCTCGGCAATATCGGGACTGTCTACTTAGAATTGGGAGAAAAACAGAAAGCGCTAGAGTATTACAGCCAGTCCCTTCCCCTGAGTCGGGCAATCGGCGATCGTCGTGGGGAAGCTGGCACTCTCAACAACATCGGTTTAGTTTACTCACAATTGGGAGAACAACAGAAAGCACTAGAGTATTACAGCCAGTCGCTTCCCCTGTTTCGAGCAGTAGGCAATCGCGGTGGGGAAGCTACCACCCTTCACAACATCGGCCAAGTCTACTCAGATTTGGGAGAACAACAGAAAGCGTTAGAGTATTACAGGCAGTCACTTCCCCTGAGACGGGCAGTAGGCGATGGCAGCGGCGAAGCTATCACCCTTTACAACATGGCTTATACCAAACGCGACCAAAACAATCTTACCGAAGCCCTCAATGACATTGAATCCTCTCTCAAAATCATCGAAAACCTCCGCACCAAAATAGCCAGCCCAGAACTCCGCACCTCATACTTTGCCACAGTACAAAACCGCTACGAATTTTACATAGACCTGTTAATGCAACTGCATAAAACTAATCCTAAATCCGGTTATGATACAAAAGCCTTAGAAGCCAGCGAACGTTCTCGCGCCCGCAGCCTCCTCGAACTTCTCCAAGAAAGTAACACCAACATTCGCGAAGGTATTTCCCCCGATTTACTGCAACAAGAAAAGAGCCTGCAACAGCAACTCAATGCTATTGAAAAGCAGCGCATCGAAGCAATCAGCAGCCCCAACCCCAATCAAACTAAAGTCGATGAAATCGACAAACAGCGCCTCGCACTTTTGCAAGAATATCAGCAAATTCAAACCGGGATTCGTAGCGCTAGCCCCCGCTACGCTGCCCTTACCCAACCCCAACCTTTAACACTCCCAGAAATTCAGAAACAGATTCTCGATGAAAACACGATTTTATTGCAGTATTCCCTCGGTGAAGCTCGCAGTTATTTGTGGGTTGTGACATCAACGGGACTAACTAGCTATGAATTGCCAAAACGCGCTGACATTGAAACAGCAGCAGTGGCTTTCCGCACCGCAGTAACTAGCCCAACCCAAAGAGATATTCCCCAAAAAGTTGCCGATGCGAGTGCAAATCTAAGTCAATTAATTTTACAGCCCGCAGCAGTCCAATTAGGAAATAAACGCTTATTAATTGTCCCCGACGGCGTGCTGCACTATACTCCTTTTCCAGCTTTAACTCTTCCCCAAACCGCCGGAAAAAATACCAACGTTCCCTTAATTGTCGAACATGAAGTTATCACTCTGCCTTCCGCCTCAAGTCTCGCCATTCTCAGGCAAAATTACGGAGATAGAAAACCGCCCAGCCAAACTTTAGCAATTTTAGCAGATCCTGTTTTCAGTCCAGATGATGAAAGAATTAAAGGCAAAATCACCCAAGCAACGACAGAAAAATTAGAAGCAAACAACCTCGGTTTAAATCGCTCGCTTCGCGCTTCTAATCGGGAATGGCCGCCAAAACGCTTACCATTTACCCGCCAAGAAGCCCAAACAATATCCAGCTTATTCCCCTCAGCTTCTAGCCGCCAAATATTTGATCTGGATGCCAGTCGCACTACCGCCACCGATGGAAACTTAGCCAATTATCAAATCGTTCACTTCGCCACCCACGGCCTTGCCAACAGCAAAAATCCCGAACTCTCAGGAATTGTGATGTCGATGGTAGATGACAAGGGCAATCTTGTCAATGGTTTTTTGCGCCTTACGGATATTTTCAACTTGAAACTGTCAGCCAATTTAGTGGTTTTAAGTGCTTGTCAATCGGGCATGGGACAGAATGTTAGAGGCGAAGGAATGGTGGGATTAACAAGGGGTTTTATGTATGCGGGGGCGCAGCGGGTAGCGGTGAGTTTGTGGAGTGTGGATGATGAAGGAACTGCTGTGTTAATGCAAAAGTTTTATCAAAAAATGCTGCAACAAAAGTTAGCGCCGGCGGCAGCTTTGAGGGCGGCACAGATTGAAATGATGCAGCAGGAAAAATGGAAATCTCCCTATTATTGGGCTGCTTTTACCCTTCAGGGCGAGTGGAAATGATATACAGCACTTTGGCTGGTAAGTAAGTACATAGCCCTTGTAGGGACACCGCAATGCCGATTGGTGTCAACAAACACGTTAAACCGATAGTCCGACAATCCGATAGTCCGATAGTCCGATAGTCCGATAGTCCGATAGTCCGACAATCCGATAGTCCGACAATCCGACAATCCGACTGTCCGACTGTCCGACTGTCCGACTGTCCGACTGTCCGACTGTCCGACAGTCCGACAGGGAATGAATTCCCTGTCTAATAGCTAAAGTCCTCCTAAGAAACTCAATCCAAGTGTGGAGTTTTAGCAACTAGCTCAAACCCGAAAGACTGAGCTGTTTTCTCCAGCTTAGAAACGATACGTTGTCGATATTTCTGTTCGTAATAGTCGGCACCTGAATCAGCATAAGCGGTTTTGGTACTCCACAGATGATAGAAGATGCGGGCTAGCTTGTGAGCAGCAGCGGTATTGGCTCCAGCAGCACCCAATCGAGCACGCAGCCGACGATAAAAAGCCCCCAAAGCTGATTGAGAGCGAGATAAAGATTGAGCAGCTAAACGGAAGGCATTGGCAGCCCGATCAACTACTCGACGGGTGTGAGAACTTTTGACCTTACCGCCAGTAATTTTTGTAGAAGGACACAACCCTAACGGCTCTCCTGAGTTTATGGTGTAAAATGTACCTACTAATACATTTACCGTTATGAGCTTCCATCTAGACTATCTATTAGCCTTGCCTGGAGTCAGGGTTGAAACTTGTACTCAAGTTGACGGAAAAATTTTCTTGGGACAGAGTATTCTATCTGAAAGAATTGTTTGTCATCATTGTAAACAATCTACCGAAAAACTGCATCAAAATCGACCAGTTTTAGTAAGAGATTTGTCGGTTTTTGGTCGTCCTGTGTATTTAAAAATCCCACGACGGCAGTTTTACTGTCCTAGTTGCCAACGGTATCCCACAGAAAGAATAGATTTTTTGGAGGTTAAAAGACGGCATACTCAACGATACGAACAAAATATTTATGACCCTGTAAAAAAAATCGAGTATGGAGCAAATTGGACGAGAAGAAGGACTCAGTTATGACGAAATAAAAGGAATATTTGAGCAGGCAAATAAGAGCAAATAAAAAATTAATTGGAAACTCACTAAACGAATTTCTATCGACGAGATAAGTATGCGAAAAGGTCAAGGGAATTTCGGGACTGTTGTTGGTAACATTTGTGAGGGTAATTTAATTGAGATGATTGATTCTCATCGCTCGGAAGAAATCATTGAGGTCAGAAGTGAAACAGCCGATTGAGGTTCGGAAACAAGTTGAGGAAGTGAGTGTTGATATGTGGGGAGGATTCCCTAAAGTTATCAAAAAAGTATTCCCAAATGCCCTAGTTGTTATCGATCGTTTTCATGTAATGAAAGTAGTTAATAAAGGCTTAAATAAGTTACGTAGAGCAGCAGGAATCACAGATAGGCAAAGTAAATATTTATTATTAAGTAATCGAGCAAATTTAAATCAAGAGCAGATTGATCGATTAGAATTGACACTAGAAAAATCGGAATCTTTGCGAATTGCGTATGAGATGAAAGAAACATTGAGAGAAATATATGAGACTAATTTGACAGTCAAAAAATGGCAGAACAAAATCAAAGAATGGCTAAATCATGCACAAGTATTTTTTAAAGAATCTGCATCAACAATTGAGAATCATTTTGAGGGTATTTGCAACTACTTTCTTCATCGCACCACAAGTGGAGTCATGTCAGGAATCAACAATCGGATTAAGTTGATAATGCGGCAAGGGTATGGTTTTTCTAATTTTAATAATTTTAGGAATCGCGTATTAGCTTGCTTTTCTGATTAGATAAACTTATAACCCTAAGTTCAGGAGATCCTTTAAACCAAGTCTTTTTGTGGCTCATGAAATATCGGATAAGTAGGTTTGACCTGATTAAATTTGTTTATTATTTTTAGAACAATTATATAATGGGCGCTTACTTCCTGCTGTTAAAAAAGGTTGAATTAAGAATAAAAGATTGGCTCGCTGTCCCTGAAATTAGCCACAAAATTAAGCTATATTATAGCAGATTTCAGGAAAGTGAGATTTGCTATGGCTGACTCTATTGCTCGTCGCTTGGAACAATACACGGTAAAACGATCGCACGAAGTTTTAATCGTCAAGGCCGAAATTGACGGCGAATTCGATGAAATTGCTATTTTTAAAGGCTTTTCTAGCTCTTTGACGCGATCGACCGCTTTCGATCCAGAGGTTCCTGTTTTGCCGGAGGAAGCAAAAATAGTCAGTGTCGATCGCGTGGAGAGTCCCTACAATCCAAATAACCCCCGCTATCTTCAGCAGGGGTTATCTTGGGAAACAATGCAATCTCTATTGTCCGAGGCCGGAGTTTAGCTCTCGCATTAGGGACACAACGCGAGAAAAACAGCAGGGACACAACATTGTTGCGTCCCTACTACAAAAGCACTATGTCCTTACCCTGAGAGCTAGAGCGTGCCGCCGGCAGCTTGGAAACGAGCTCTCGCGCGTTTGATTGCTTGCTTAGCTTGAATTTGCTCTTGCAAAGTGCCGGTAGTAGCCTTTTGCAAACGAGCTTCTGCTTCGGTGTAAGCAGTACGAGCAGCTTCTTTATCAATGGTTTCGCCTTTTTCAGCGCCGTTGACAAGAATAGTAACTTTGTTTTCTTGGATTTCTGCAAAGCCGCCCATCAGAGCAATAGACACCCATTCCTTACCGGGACGGACGCGCATCACTCCAGTATCCAAAGCTGTCAACATTGGAGCGTGACCGCTCAAGATACCCAGTTGGCCTGTGGTGCTCGGCAGAATTACTTCTTCAGCATTAGAATCCCAAACAGTTTTGTCTGGGGCCACTACGCGCACAGTTAATGTCATAAATTGTCAGTTGTCAGTTGTCAGTTGTCAGTTGTCAGTTGTCAGTTGTCAGTTGTCAGTTGTCAGTTGTCAGTTGTCAGTTATCAGTTGTCAGTTGTTACCAATAACCAATAACTAATAACCAATAACTAATAACTACTGACTAATGACTACTGACTACTGACTACTGACTAAAATTACTTGGCGTCAGCTTTCATTTTTTCAGCTTTGGCGATCGCCTCGTTGATATCGCCCACCAAATAGAAAGCTTGTTCCGGTAATTCGTCAAGTTCGCCCGCCAAAATCATCTGGAAGCCCTTAATTGTGTCTGCCAGCTTGACGTACTTGCCGGGGGAACCCGTGAACACTTCAGCCACAAAGAAGGGTTGGGACAAGAACCGTTCAATTTTGCGAGCGCGAGAAACGGTCAAGCGGTCATCTTCCGACAGCTCATCCAAGCCCAAAATTGCAATAATGTCTTGCAATTCCTTATAGCGTTGCAGAGTAGACTGCACCTGACGAGCAACACCATAGTGCTCTTCGCCGACAACGCTAACTTGCAACATCGTAGACGTAGAATCCAGCGGGTCAACAGCCGGATAAATCCCCTTCGCAGCCAAACCGCGAGACAACACAGTTGTAGCGTCCAAGTGAGCAAAAGTCGTAGCCGGTGCGGGGTCAGTCAAGTCATCCGCAGGTACGTACACAGCTTGAACCGAAGTAATCGAACCTTCGGTAGTCGAAGTAATCCGTTCTTGCAAGTCGCCCATGTCTGTACCGAGAGTCGGCTGATATCCCACAGCCGAAGGCATCCGACCCAACAGAGCCGATACCTCAGAGCCCGCTTGCACGAACCGGAAGATATTGTCAATGAACAGCAGCACGTCTTGCTTGCTGACATCACGGAAGTATTCGGCCATCGCCAGAGCCGACAGGCCCACGCGCATCCGAGCACCAGGCGGCTCGTTCATTTGACCGTAAACCAGAGCAATTTTTGATTTGCTGCGGTCTTCTTCGTTAATAACCCCCGACTCGATCATTTCTTTGTAGAGGTCATTGCCTTCGCGGGTGCGCTCGCCCACACCACCGAACACGGACACGCCGCCGTGAGCCTTGGCGATGTTGTTCACGAGTTCCATCATAATCACGGTTTTGCCGACGCCTGCGCCGCCGAACAAACCGATTTTGCCGCCGCGACGGTAGGGGGCCAGCAGGTCAATCACCTTGATCCCAGTTTCAAACACCGAAGGCTTGGTTTCCAGTTCGGTGAAAGCCGGCGGGTTGCGGTGGATGGGCATACTTTCGGAAGTATTGACCGGGCCGAGGTTGTCTACGGGTTGACCGATGACGTTAAAAATGCGGCCGAGAGTTGGGATGCCGACGGGAACTTGGATCGATTCCCCGGTATCTACTACTTCCATGCCACGCACCAAGCCGTCGGTGGTACTCATGGAAACTGCACGCACTTGGCTGTCTCCGAGCAGTTGTTGAACTTCGCAGGTAACGGCAATGTCTTGACCTGCTTCGTTTTTGCCGGAAATCGTGAGAGCGTTATAGATTTGGGGCAGTTTGCCGCCTGGGAATTTTACGTCTACAACCGGCCCAATGATTTGGGTGATGTAGCCTACGTTCGTTTTTGTTGCGGTGGATACCATGAATAGTGCCTTTGTTAGGATGCTATTTTTCCCGTTATGGAAAAAGTCTTAACATTTAGAAATGCTATTTCTCAGAGTACCACTGAACAGACGCACTATTTAGATTTGTATGGGGCTGGTTAAGAGTCATTTTTCTTGTTGCTGCCCTCGCTTTTTTTTCCTGCGAGCTGCTGCCAAAGCCCCGACCCCCAGCATTGTGCCGAATACTGTGACTGGTTCGGGGACTAACTCAGCCGACAGGCTAAAGTTTTGAAAGTCAACGTCATTTCCTTTGCTGCCATCGTCAAAGGAAATCTTTGTACCCTTAGCGAGTTGTTCTGTTGTCGCAGATTGAAACTGCTCTGGGCCCTTGCCATCGTTGACGGTACTAAATGGATTGCTGGATTTGTAGTTGAGCTCAAAGTCGCCAAACACGGCTTGCTGGCATCCAGTTGTCAAACATTCAATTCTGCTGAATTTGGTGTCGGCGGCGAACCAGAGGCTGCTGTTCATAAAGGTGCTGCTGGAGACGTATTGCTCGAAGGGCTTGCCAGTGCCGGTGTCGCTCCAAAGCAGGAGGGCGTAAATTTGATCTTTGAGAAAGGTGAAGCTTTGGGTAATTTTGCCGTCTGGGGATGTGACAGCGTTGCCGAAGGTTCCTTCTCCCTTGTTGGCGGAGCCGTTATCTGAGGGTTTAATTTCGTTAAACAGACTGGATATGTTGGTGTAGCCATTGTTTTGTGGCTCAGCTTGGGCCACCCACAAGCTGGATTGGTATAGTCCCTGAGATTTGTCGAATGTAAAATTGATGCTGGTGTCTCGATCGAACTGGATGCCGCTCGTGCCAAACATGAAAGCTCGGACGGGCGTGCAGATGCTGAGCAACATTGTGGTTGCCAAGCTGGCGACTGTAAAAGATGTTTTTTTGACTAGCGTTAAGGTAGTCATAACCCTGATTCCTCCAGTATTGTTAGGTAGTAAGGCCCAAAATGCCCTAAATGCCATGTTGCCGTGACGCGAATAGACGATCGCGAGCCTGCGATATTTAGGACGATCGTCAAACCTAAAGAAGAGGCTCCACACCAGTGAATCTACATAGATATCTCACTTAAGGGTGTTTTGGAGTAAATGAGTGCTTCTTCTAAGAGTTTTCACTGACACCAGATTGACACAGTTTAATCTGTAAGAGCAAGATTTTCATCCTGCCTAGACTTCCAACCTACTACATTTACTTGGTTTCGGTAACGGTCTAAAGTTGAGTGCAAGACTTGCAAATATTGGCTTTCATCAAAAATACATAAAAATTTTAATCGAGCTTTATAAAGTTTTGGTAAAGATCCTCCAAAAAATATAAAGTTTTTGAGAGAAATTCGGCTGTTGGGTTCGTTGCTCCTCAAAGCGCGCTGCCAACTGCTCGCCGTATGCAGAAAGAAGTGGCGGCGACCGCGAGTAGGGAGGTGAGCGAGTTTTTTGCCACTCTAAGCAATCTGTATAACAGGCGATCGGTACTTACGTAGTTTTGACTAAAATTCAGAGTTTTTTAAACCCCTAACCCTCGCATTCCGCGCCATATTTTCACCAACAGTCCCGGACGCTTTAATCGGTTTTTTTAAGGTATTTGGGTCAGGGAAGCAGTGAAAGTAAAAAAAAGAAACCAAGTTTCATTTCCCGCGCCTGATTCCTAGTAAAAAAACTGTTTTTACGTAAATCGTAATAATTAAAAACATACATTTCCTTGTCCCTCCTAATTATTCGGTCACTAAAAATAGGCGGCTCCTATTGACATGAGGAATTTTTAGGAGTAAATATAGGATAGATAAATACGATCGCACTTTAAGCACCATCTTTAAACACAATGACAGCCAACAAACTACATTTGCTCGGATGGTTATTCATTGTTAGCTGGCTGAGTGCAGCGGCGGGTTCGGCAAACGCGCAACCTATCGCCCCCGCACCAGACGGCACTAACACAGTTGTTACTCCCAGCGGCAACCGCTACGATATTTCCGGGGGGGCTTTCAGCGGAGATAAGGCTAATCTTTTTCACAGTTTTACTCAGTTTGGCCTCAGCGAAGGTCAAACGGCTAACTTTCTGACAAATCCGAATATTCAAAATATTTTGGGAAGGATTACTGGGGGTAATCCTTCTTTAATAAATGGCTTAATTCAAGTTACGGGCGGCAATTCCAATTTATTCTTAATGAATCCTGCCGGCATGATTTTCGGGCCGAATGCCAGTCTGAACGTGCCTGGATCTTTTAATGCTACTACGGCGACAGGGATTGGTTTTGGGAACAATCAGTGGTTTAGTGCGATCGGCAATAACAATTGGGCAACTTTAATTGGGACACCGAATAGTTTTGCGTTTACAAATTTGCAAGGGGGAAGCATTGTTAATGCCGGCAATTTGACGGTGGCATCAGGTCAAAGTTTAAGTTTGATTGGCGGTACGGTTGTCAATACGGGTCAGGTAACTGCGCCTAGCGGCAATATTCTCATCAGCGCCGTACCGGGTAACAATTTGGTGCGAATTAGTCAAGCTGGAAATTTATTGAGCTTGGATATTCAGCCGACTGCAAATCAAAGTTCGCTGCCCAACAATTGGACGCAGCCAGTGTTATCTTTGCCGGAGTTACTGACTGGAAAAGGTGTGGCACAGGCGACGGGTTTGACGGTAAATCCCAATGGGGAAGTTGTGTTGACGGGGAATGTTGCAGTGCCTGTAACTCCGGGAACGGCGATCGCATCCGGCAGTCTCAATGTCTCTGGCAACACTGGTGGTACTGTAAATATTTTAGGCGACAAAGTAGGAGTTATTGCGGGCAAGATCGATGCTTCTGGGATTAACGGCGGCGGTAATGTACTGATTGGCGGAGATTATCAGGGTTTGGGGACAGTGCCCAATGCTTCACGGACTTTTGTCAGCAGCGACTCGACGATTAATGCTGACGCGGTGAGTAATGGGAATGGCGGGCGAGTTATAGTTTGGGCTGATGAAACTACTCGCTTTAATGGCAATATTACGGCCAGAGGTGGCTTGTTTTCTGGGAATGGCGGCTTTGTGGAAGTTTCGGGAAAGCAATCGCTGGATTTTCAAGGATTAGTTGATTTGCGATCGACCTTTGGCATAGCTGGAACCTTATTGTTAGACCCTACTGATATCACTATTAGCGCAGGTGCGGATGTACCTGGCAGCTTAGTGCCAGTATTTACGGCTTCCGATCCTACTTCTACGATTACTAATGGGACGGTGCAAGCACAGCTAGGTCGGGGAAATCTTACTATTTCTACTGGACCGAATTCGGCGAATCAAGGCAATATTACAGTCAGCGCTCCGATATCTTGGGCTAATAGTAATTCCCTAACTCTGAATGCTAATAATGATATTAATGTTGAGTCCGGGGCAAATATCACAACTCAGGGAGGCAATGTCACTCTGAATGCTGATAGTGATAATTCAAACGGTGGTAGTCTCACGATTTCCGATTCGCAAATAAATACAAACGGGGGCAATTTTCGGGGAATTGGTCGAGGGAATGGTTCCAATGGAAATGGAATTTTACTTGGGGGGGTAATTAATGCCGGGGGTGGGGACATTAACCTGGAGGGGATCGGAGGAAACACGACGGGAAAAAACCCCGGTATTGCTATCGGCGGCATAGTAGAAACTACTGGAAGCGGGAATATTATTTTCAATGGAACTGGCGGGAATGGTATAAATAACAATATAGGGATATTTGTCGCTCGCTCCAGCCAAGTCTTATCGGTAACAGGCAGTATTACCATGACTGGAACTGGCGGGAACGGTATAGATAAAAATATAGGGATACTTGTCCAGGCGGGCACAGTTGCATCGCTCAATGGCAATATCAACTTGACTGGCACAAGTAACGGAACAGGAAGTGGGAACAGTGGGATAGCGCTTTCTACCTCTTCTAACGTGAAGTCGGCGATCGGAAATATCACTCTGACTGGCACAGGTGCGGGGACAGGAACCGACAACTACGGCGTTTCTCTGGACGGTGGTGCTGCACTAGAAGCGACGGCAGGAAATGTTGATTTAACTGGTACGGGGGGGAATTCGGATGCAATTTATATTAACAATAGTGCAATTAACCTGACTGCAAATAGCGGTAAGAATGTCACTTTGACGGGTGATGAAATTACACTGTTCGGGGCGGAAGTCAATGGTACAGGTACTATTGTGTTGCAGCCTCTGACGCCGAGTTTAAATATCAGTGTTGGCGACAGTGCCACTAACATTAATACTTTGGATCTCAGCAATGCTGAACTCAATGATCCTATCTTAAATGGGTTTTTGCAAATGGCGATCGGACGGGCGGATGGGACGGGGACGATTACGATTGTCCCCGCTGGTGTTACGTTCAAATACCCGATTATACTTAAATCTCCAACGGGTACGGGTTTGATCGCAGTTAACGGGCAAATTACAGCCAATGGTGGTATTACATTTAACGGAGCTACTTCTCTAAATGCAGACGTTACTGCAAGCGATAAAAACATCACTTTTAATGATTCTGTTACCCTCATAAAGAATGTCTTGGTTGACACGGGTACAGCAGGTGCAGGCGACCTTATTTTCCAAAAAACCGTCAACGGCACAAATCCTAACACTCAAGATTTGACTGTAACAGCAGGTACTGGCAATATTACATTTGGTGGAGATGTCGGCAGCATTAGTCCTCTAGGCAAGCTCACAATTAATAGCGCTGGCAACGTACAAACAAAGGCAATTACAGCCGCCAGTATTACTCAACAAGTTGCTGCTACGGGTGCAGTTACTATCTCAGGTGATTTGACCGCCACTGATGGTGACATAAGTTTTAAAAATCCTGTTACTCTCAATAATAATGTTTCTCTCACCGCTAATAAACCTGGTACAACAGGTCTGGAAATCGGCAGGATTACTTTAAATAATGGATTTGTAGCGGGTAGCAACAGCCTCACCATTACCTCAGATCAAATTGATATAACCGGCCCCTCGTCGGGTACGGGCGATCTGGTACTTCAACCCTTTAGACCAGACTTAAAGATCGCACTTGGGGACACATCCGATCAACCTGACTCCTTGGATATGACTGGGCTATTCAATGGCCTGGCCGATGGCTTTAAATCGATCGCAATTGGACGAACAGACGGCACCGGCGCAATTACCATCGAGTCGCCTCTGACATTCCGAGATCCCGTGACAATTCGCTCTCCACAGGGGGCTGGATCGATCGCAATTTTGCCTGGTGGGAGTCTCACTGGAGTTGATAACGCTTCGATTGCACTGACAGCGAATCAAAACATCACCGCCGGCAATATAACTACGTTGGATTCGGGAGATATCACCCTCACTAGCAACATCGGTACGATCGCACTCAATGGGCCGATTACCACAAGCGATCAAAACATCACTTTCAACGGGCCTGTTACGCTTCAAAATAATGTTTTGGTTGACACAGGTGCAGTCGGTGCCGGCAATATTCTTTTCAGCAGCACCCTCAACGGTACAACTCCTTATAATCAAAATCTCACTCTCACATCAGGCACTGGCAATATTACCTTTAAGGGAGATGTCGGCAATCCTGCTATCGGCAATCTCCAGATAAATAGTGCTAGCGACGTACAAACAGCGGCAATTACAGCTAATAGTATTACTCAGAGTGCAGGTAAGGGTACTACTGCATTCAAGGGCCCTGTGACAACCAATGCTGCGGGCGGCCTTAACTTGACAGGGACAAATTTTGCGATCGAGAACCCAGTCACAACGCTAAATAATGGAACTTTTCAAGTTAATAATAGTGGCGACTTGAATATTGCTACTGGGGCCAATATACTGCTGGATGGAGAATTGACTCAAAGCGGTACAGGCCAGGTTAATCTAGGCTCCAACATTACCACTACTAACGATAATATTAGTTTCCAAAGTCCCGTTACTCTGACAAATAATGTTTCTTTGGACACAGGTTTAGGTGCGGGCGATATTATTTTTAACAATACAGTTGAGGGCACAACTGCTAACAGTCAAAACCTTACTTTAACAGCGGGTACGGGTAATATTACATTCACAACAGGTGCGATCATCGGCAACAGCACAACTCCATTGGGTGCGATAACTGCCCAGAGTAGTGGCACGACTAGCTTCGCGAGCACTGTCAATGCCCAAAGTGTAACAACTGACGCAGGTGGTACAACCGAACTTAAGAGCGATGTCACTACAACTGGCAGTCAAACTTATGGAGATGCAGTTACAATTGCCAACAATCCCATTCTCGTAGCCAGCGAAATTACTTTCAATAATACTGTAGACGGCAGCAGCGATTTGACGGCGAATGCGGTTAGCGGTAATCTTACATTCAATGGTGCAGTTGGGAATCCAACAAATGTGCTGGGCAATTTAAAAGCTAACTCTACAGGCACAACTGCATTTAATCAAACAGTCAATGCCGCGAGTTTGACTACAGATGCTAACGGCACAACTCAAGTGAAGGGAAATGTCACTACAACCGGCAGTCAAACTTATGGAAATGCAGTGACAATTGCCAACAATCCCATTCTCTCCGGCAGCGACATTACTTTTAACAATACTGTAGATGGCACCAGCGATTTAACTGTGAATGGCGGTACTGGTAATGTTACATTCAATGGTGCAGTTGGTGTTGTAACTCCGATCGGCAATTTAACAGCTAACTCTACAGGAATAACCGCGTTTAATCAAACAGTCAATGCCGCGAGTTTGACTACAGATGCTGAGGGCACAACTCAACTCAATGGCAATGTGACTACAATCGGAAGTCAAACTTATGGAGATGCAGTTACAATTGCCAATACAATTGCCAATAAGGCGATTCTCTCCGGCAGCGAAGTTACTTTCAACGATACTGTTAACGGCAGCAGTGATTTGACGGCGAATGCCGTTACGGGTAATGTTACATTCAATGGTGCAGTTGGGAATCCAACAAATGCGATCGGCAATTTAAAAGCTAACTCTGCAGGCACAACCGCATTTAATCAAACAGTCAATGCCGCGAGTTTGACTACAGATGCTGAGGGCACAACTCAACTCAATGGCAATGTGACTAC
>NZ_JAUBTT010000068.1:0-9870 GCF_036705125.1 Microcoleus sp. B7-D4 | reverse complement strand
AATCGGAAGTCAAACTTATGGAGATGCAGTTACAATTGCCAATAATCCGATTCTCTCTGGCAGCGAAGTTACTTTCAAGAATACAGTTGACGTAGCTGGCAATCTGGGTATTGCGGCTGATAATGTTAATCTCAAAGGAACTCTAACAACCACCAATGACGGCACGCTCACAATTACCAATAAGGTAAATCTCAATATTGATAAAGACCTGAACTTAAAGGGTGCATTTATTCAAAATGGCGGGGGGAATGTTGCGGTTAGCGGAAATATCACCACAACTAATGATAACATTACTTTTAGTAGCCCAGTGACATTAAAAGCTCCTGTAATTTTTACGCTGGGAGATGCAACTATTGCTTTTGGTTCTACTATATCGGCAGGTAGTAACCCGCTGAATTTAACAGCCGGTGAAATTGATTTTTTTGGGAACGTTTCTGGTACGGGCGCGTTAACGCTACAACCCGCAACAGCCGGACAAAATATTGTTGTTGGCGGAACTGATAACAATACTAGCGCTTTAGATTTGACTGCATCGGAAATTAGTTTAATTCAAAATGGATTTAGCTCGATCGCGCTCGGGCGATCGGATAGCAGTGCCAATATTAGTATTCCCTATAATCTCACATTTTTAGATCCAGTAAATATTCAAACGGCAACCGGTACGATCGCACTTGATGGAACTATTACCGGGCTTGACAACAGCAGTGTTGCTCTCCAAGGTTCAACAATTAATTTGAACTATGGCATCAATACAACTAACAATATAGATTTGACGGGCAAAGTTCAACTGGGAAACCAGGTTAATCTCAAAAGCAGCGTTGGTAGTATTAATATAGAAGGGGCGATCGACGGCAATCATCTGTTGGGCTTAGATGCCGCGAATGGCAATGTGCTGCTGCAAGGAAATATCGGAGAAACAACGCCATTATCTGTTTTGAACGTTACTGCATCGAAGGCGGAATTTATCGGAAATGTTAAAAGCACTTCTGGTTTTAACATTACGGCTTTAAATACTAAATTAGGCGGTAATATTACGACTAATAACGGCAACATTAATATTAGCAATGCTGTGGTTTTGACAAAGGATGCGGTATTTAGTACGGCCGGGGGAAATATTGCTTTGGGTGCGATCGACAGTGACAGCATTAATGCCCGCAACTTAACTCTAGCCTCCGGTAGCGGCAGCATCACTTTCAACGGTTCAGTGGGTGCCAGCAGCAAATTAGGAAATCTTGCGATCGACAATGCTGGCAATGTGACAGGAAACTCGACAATTAACGCGCAACAATTGACAGCAGCAAACACGGAAAAAGTCAATTTATCGGGAGATGTCACCGTCGGCAAAATCGATATTACTGCCAAGGGCGATATAAGTGTTAAAAATATTACTGCTAATGGCGGAGAAATTCTCTTTACAAGCGGTAACAATTTCACCGCAGGCAATTTGAATACATCGGGAGACAGTGGCGGAAACATAACTGTTAAAGCGATAACTTCCATTACCACCGGACAAATTAACTCTAGCGCTATAGTGGGAAATGCCGGCAATGTGTTCTTAGATCCGATCGGCGATATTCAAGTAGAGTTTATTAATGCCCAAGGCGGTACAGGCGGCATCGGTGGCGAGGTGACAGCAATAACAGGCAATTTTTTCCGCGCTACGGGTACTTTTTCAACCCCACTTTCCCCGACGGGATTGGCTAGCATTTCTACTGCTGGCGGCGCCGGTGGTGGCAAAATTACAATTGTGCACGCTGGGGGAGATGGAGGGACGCCGATTCAACCGTTTGTGGTGGGGGATGCTGCTAGCAACGGTACGGCGGGTGCAATTACAACGGGACAATCTAGCATTACATCGCAGTCGTTTCCGCGTTCTAGTAGTGTTGGTAATATTGTGTTTTCGACTGACGACGCGATCGACCCGCCGCCAACGCCAACTCCAACTCCGGTAGTAACTCCGACTCCCACTCCGAGTGTCACTCCAACTCCGGTAGTAACTCCGACTCCCACTCCGAGTGTCACTCCACCTTCGGTAGTAACTCCGACTCCCACTCCGAGTATCACTCCACCTTCGGTAGTAACTCCGACTCCCACTCCGGTGGTAACTCCACCTTCGGTAGTAACTCCGACTCCCACTCCGAGTATCACTCCACCTCCGGTAGTAACTCCCACTCCCACTCCGAGTGTCACTCCACCTTCGGTAGTAACTCCCACTCCCACTCCGAGTGTCACTCCACCTCCGGTAGTAACTCCCACTCCCACTCCGGTGGTAACTCCACCTCCGGTAGTAACTCCCACTCCCACTCCGGTGGTAACTCCACCTCCGGTAGTAACTCCCACTCCCACTCCGAGTGTCACTCCACCTCCGGTAGTAACTCCCACTCCCACTCCGAGTGTCACTCCACCTCCGGTAGTAACTCCCACTCCGATCGATTCTACGGAAAGACAAGAGCCCGCACCGCAACCCTTAACCCCTGATTCAGAAGACTTTCAACGCCGCAAAATTCCACCGCTAGACAATCCCGGTGTAGCAGCCGATCGAGTTTTAACCATCGATCAAAGTATCACCAGTCAGTTGCCTCCGGACTTAGTACCACCCTCACCACCATCACCAGAACCGCCAACAGTCAACCCTACTTCTAATTTAGTTCTGGGATACGCCCCGTCTCCCGATCGACTTTTTGAAGGTAACGATATCCAGAAAACAATCTGGGGAATCGAAGAAATGAGGAATCAAGAATTTGGAGAATACTTGGGGGTAAAAGCCAACCTCCCAGAGGAAAAAACCTTGATTTCGACCTTCCAACAAACTTTACAAGATATCGCAGAGCAACCGGGCAAGCGGTCTGCTATTATCTACATGGTCTCGCGAGAAGATCGACTAGAACTAATTTTAGTTCCTCCCGTGGGGCAGCCGATTCACTACAGCGTCCCCGAAGCCAACAGAGCAGCTCTTTTCCCCACTGTCCAGGAGTTGCGCGCTGAAATCACCAATCCCGCAAAACGCGCTACTACGACTTATCTAGCCTCCGCCCAGCAACTATATAAATGGGCGATCGCACCCCTAGAAAAAGACTTAGAAAACTTAGGAATTCAGACTTTGTTACTGTCAGTCGATCCCGGATTGCGAAGCCTGCCCTTTGCCGCTTTGCACGACGGTAAAGGCTTCTTGATTGAAAAATACAGTTTTAGCCTAATTCCGAGTTTTAGTTCGACTAATACCGATTATAAAGCTGTTAGAGACGCCACAGTGCTAGCAATGGGAAGGTCAGAATTTGTTGACCAACAGCCCTTGCCCAGTGTGCCGATCGAATTGCAGGCGATTTCGGCTCAGTGGCAGAGCCCATCTTTCCTCAATTCTGCTTTCACTTTAGATAATCTCACGTCGGAACACACCAAGGGAGGATTTCGGATCGTTCACCTAGCAACTCACGCTGAATTCAAACCGGGAAAAGCGAGCAATTCCTACATTCAAATGTGGAATTCCAAATTGCAGCTCGATCGCATGGAGAGTTTGAATTGGCGGAATCCGCAGGTAGACTTGTTAGTATTAAGTGCTTGTAGAACTGCTATGGGCGATCGGGAAGCAGAGTTAGGTTTTGGAGGATTAGCAGTAAAATCCGGCGCGAAATCTGCTTTAGGAAGTTTGTGGTATGTTGACGATGGAGGCACTTTGGGGCTGATGAGCGAATTTTACCACCAGTTGCGAGGAACCACAACTAAGGCAGAAGCTTTGCAACTGACTCAACAAGCAATAATGTCCGGTAAAGTTCGGATGGAAAACGGACAGCTAGTAACAACAGGCGGCAAGTTAAATTTACCTGCTAATTTACAACAACCAAACCAAAACTTTTCTCATCCTTACTACTGGAGTAGTTTCACCATGATCGGAAGCCCTTGGTAATCTGCCATCTTGATTTCTTGAGTCCGCGAAGGCGGACTTTTGTTGTGTAGTAGCGGTTTCAACCGCCCAACTCGCGATAAAAAAGTTCTATTTCTGTTTCATCACCACCAAAGTAATATCATCAAAAACCTTCTGAGTGCCAATATACTGCCGCACATCATCAATTACAGCTTCCCGAATTTCTTGGGCACAGCGCTGACGATTTTCAACCACAACTTGCCACAACCTTTCTAATCCGTACTGCGCTTTATTAATATCGAAAGCTTCAGGAATTCCATCAGTATAAAGCACCACCACATCCCCAGGATTTAACTGCACTTCTGAAGAAGCAATAAACTCGCCAATCTCTTCTACTAAGCCAATGGGAAAGCCTAAATCCATCGTGTCTATGCGCTCCAATTTTCCATCAGCGCGCACCACAATCATTTCCTCATGTTGTCCGCTTAATTTCAGAACACCTCCGGCATAGTCTAAGATAGCTAGAGACATATTTCTAGAGGAGTCCATGCGCTGGAGATTATCATAAAGAGTCTGGTTGAGGACATCCAAAAACTTCACTGGATCTGTTTCCTTCATTTTCTGAAGCGTCCTGACAGCCGTTTGTGCCATAATCATCAACACGCCGCTTTCTAAACCATGTCCCGTGACATCGCCAATGCTAATCTTGACTTGACCATCCTGTTGCAATACATCGTAGTAATCACCGCCAACTTCGTCAGCAGGTTCCATAAAACCAGCTATTTCTAAGCCTTCAATTGCCTCTAATTCTGACGGTTTTGGCAACACCATTTGTTGCAGTTGTTTGACAATATCGAGTTCTGCACTCATGCGAACATTTTCCGCTTTTAATTTCTGATTGAGGGTGCTAATTTCTTGATTCGCTTCAG
Source organism: Microcoleus sp. B7-D4 (assembly GCF_036705125.1). Classification (NCBI taxonomy): domain Bacteria; kingdom Bacillati; phylum Cyanobacteriota; class Cyanophyceae; order Oscillatoriales; family Microcoleaceae; genus Microcoleus; species Microcoleus sp. B7-D4. Next base: position 5,079 of record NZ_JAUBTT010000068.1, on the reverse strand, counting down.
CTAGTTGAGCCGTGCGTTCTTGAACTTTATCTTCTAAGTTTTGATAGAGGCGAGCATTTTCGATCGAAATAGCTGCTTGGGAGGATAAGATTTTTAAGACTTCCAATCTATCTGGGGTAAACGCCCCGGTAGTCAGATTATTTTCCAGATACAGAATGCCGATCAGTTTACCTTGATTAATAATAGGAGCGCATAAGACTGACTTAGGCTGATTTTTTATAATATAGGGTTCGCTAGTAAAAATACCCTCTTTTGTAGCCTCTGATAGCACTACATCTTCCTGAGTTCTCGCTACATATTTTATCATGCCTACAGGAAGATTATCGCTGCTTTCAATCGGAATACTTTGCCAAACTTCTACTTGTTCTTTGTCAACTTCCCCTCTAGCTTCAATGGTTAACTTCTCCTTATTTGATAAGACAAGAAAGCCTTTTTGTGCTCCGCCATTTTTCATTAAAATTGTCATTAACTTTTCTAACAATTTGTTGCTCGCAATTTCACCAGCCAGAACTTGGGAAGCTTTGATAACTGTGGACAAGTCTATATTTGAACTTGCTCCACTTGTTGAAGATGCTGTGCCCATAGCAGTAGTCTGCACATCAATTTGTTTCTGGGCAGATACTTTGGGGATTAACTGCGGATATTTCTGCTCCAAATCCTCTACTTTACGCTTAGCACCCCAAAGTTGGTAGCCATAGTGAGCTTTTCTCATGTAAAGTTTGGCAATTTCCTCTTTGCCTTTCCCTAACCAGAATTTGGCGACTAATTCATTGCCTAAAGCTTCATTCTGAATATACTCATTTTCATGAGCTGAAGCAATGGCGCGATCGTATAAATCTATTGCTTCCATTCCTTGACCAGAAATACGCGCAATTTCTGCCTCCACCAACAGGTATTTGTGCAGAAAGTTTTCAGGACAGTTATCTGCCCATATTTTCATCTGTTCTTGCTGCGATTCTAACTGCTCCCAATAGTGTTTTTGTTCGGACTCGGAAGCATCAAGATACAGCGACACCAGGATTAGTGAAGTGTAAAAATTATGTTCAGAAATTTGGAACTGCCCTAACGAAAAAATCATAAATTCTTTGGCTTTCAATGCACAGTTTAGCGCTTCATTTAGCTGATCATACAGATATAAAACCTGAGATTTAAAAATATAAAAAGTGCAAATCAACGCCAAACTTTTATGTGCTTTACAGCTTTCTAAAAATTCTTCATCGCTAATTTCGTTGTTACAAAATACGAATTTATTAGGAGTTCTACTGCTTAAATTAAAGAGAGTTATTTGAAAACCCAGCATTCCATCAATTGCCCATTGGTTTTTGATTTTTTGGTTAAACTGTAAAAATTTTTCCACCTCTATCACCAGAGGTTCTAAATTTTTACCCTGATAAAATAGGTATCGCAATTTGTGTTCGATAGCGTAGCCAGAGTGCAGTAATTCTCCAGATTCTAAGCCAGCTTGATAGGACTCATTCAAAATAGCCTCAGCCAATTTAATATGCTTTACCCAGTTATTCAAATGACCGCCAAAAACTAAACAAGCACTGCATCTCTGACTGGAACTATTAAATTTTTTACTCACCTCTACAGCTAGCTTACCAAATTCATAGCCAGATTGATAGTCACCTAAAATAGAGCCAAGAATCATTCCGTAAGTTACAAATCCTTTTGACGATACGGCAATATTGCCGTATTGCAAAGAAATATTAGCCATTTTTAAAACAATAACTGCATACATTTCTTGGTTAAAAAAATAGGCAGGTGGATCAGTATTTGTTAACAATTTTAGTACCAGTCTTTTTTGGGGGTCTGTGATTTCTGGTTCATCGATCAGGTCAGCAATTTTTCTCGACCCCAAATTCTTCTTTGCACGGGCAACTTCCAGGTCTAGCGCCTCCTTAAAATTAGCGTCAGGCAAGTCTACACCTAACAAGAAAAGAGCCTTTTTACCTGTTTGTATTGACTCTTCATATTTAGCACTCATGGTGTACTGCACGAGCAACAGGTTGTAAATTTCTGCCTTCTCTATGTCGGATTTTACATTTTTCAAAATTAGGTCAATTAATGCTTCTGAATCCTCAAAACATCCATTTAAGTATTCAACCTCTGCCCGTTCTTTGTGCAAGGCTAAAGTTAATTCATAATACTCCGTCCAAAAATCTCCGATTAAACACTTTAATCCCGCTCTTAAATATTGCAGTGCCGCTCCATAAGCCGTTGCATCTTTGGCTTTTTTGCCCGCTTCTAAATTCAAGCGTGCTAATTCAATTTTTGCTGAATCATCTGCAATTAAATCTCTGCCAAAATTCAGATGATCGACTATTTCAAAGATTCTGATTTCCCGTTTATTTTTCGGGAGATTCTGCAACAACAATAGCCCAATTTTGAGATGGAAGCTACGTTTAGATTCGCCATAAATCATGGCATAAGCAGCCTGTTGTACTCGGTCATGCAGGAATTTATAATCTTGAATTAAGAGGTCAGCATCTAACTCTGATGTGGGTAAAATTAAGCCTGACTGAATTGCCAGTGCTAGGTCAGTAGAGGTTTCTCTAGGTGATTTTTCGCTAATGAGAGAAAGGGTATGCAAGTTGAAATTAGCGCCCACACAAGCCGCTAAACGTAACATCTGCTGTGTAGATTCTGGCAGTTTATTTACTTTATCAATCATTAACTCTACTACATTGTCTGTAATCCCCTTTGCTTGAATTTGGTGTACATCCCATTGCCAAGAAAGAGAAGATAAATCAAACTGGATTAAATTTTTTGAGTACAGGGTTTTCAAGAATTCATTAACAAAGAACGGATTCCCTCCAGTTTTTTCAATCACCAATTCTGCCAAGGATTTTACTGATTCATAATTGCTAGATAATGTATCGCCAATAAGTTGACTAATATTTTCTATTCCTAAAGGTGCTAAGGTAATATAATTAATAATTGCTCCCTCCTTGAGCAACCCATCAAGAGTCATCATTAAGGGGTGTGTCGGGCTAACTTCATTATCACGATAAGCTCCAATTAAAAACAGATATTGCATTTCTGTATCTGTCATCATCAGTATAATTAATTTAAGCGTAGCAGCGTCAGCCCATTGCAAATCGTCCAAAAAGATGACTAAGGGATGCTCTTTGGTGCAAAATGCTCGGATGAAGTTTTGAAAAAGAATATTAAAGCGATTTTGTGATTCCGTTGCCCCTAATTCTGGTACTTCTGGCTGTTTACCGACAATCAGTTCTACTTCAGGAATTACATCAATAATTACTTGACCATTCATCCCAAAAGCGCTTTTCAATTTTTCTCGCCATTGTGCTAGTTGTTCTTCACTTTCTGTTAAAAGTTGTTGCACTAATCCTTTAAAGGCATTAACCACAGCCGAGTAAGGAACATTCTTTTGAAATTGGTCAAATTTGCCTGCTGTAAAATAGCCCCTTAGCTTTGTATTTGGTTTATGAATTTCTGCTACTAGGGATGATTTTCCAATGCCAGAATAACCCGCTACTAACATCATTTCTACCCCCCCTTGTCCCCCCTTATTAAGGGGGGTGAAAGGATTGTCTGCGACTCGCTCAAATGCTGTGAGTAAGGCTTCTACTTCGGCTTCGCGTCCATAGAGTTTTTGCGGAATGTGGAACTGCCCAGAAATATCTTGAGATCCCAAGGGAAATTCTGAGATATTTCCTTGGGTTTGTAACTGATGCAAACATTCTGCTAAATCATTTTTGAGTCCGAAACCACTTTGGTATCGCTCCTCAGCGGTTTTTGCCATCAGTTTCATTACAATATCTGACAGGGCATGGGGAATTTCTGGATTAACTTGATGAGGAGAAATTGGCACTTTAGCAATATGACAATGCACTAACTCCAGGGCATCATTTGTTTCAAAAGGAAGTTGTCGTGTCAGCAACTCATAAAAAGTAGCACCGAGAGAGTAAAAGTCGGTGCGGTAATCTAGAGAACGATTCATTCTTCCTGTTTGTTCAGGTGAAATATAAGCTAAAGTACCTTCTAAGACGTTAGGATTTTTTACGGTAGGATTTTCGCGGGTGAATTTAGTAGAAATACCAAAATCTATAATTTTGAGTTGCCCGGTTTCGGGGTTGAAAATAATATTGGCAGGGTTAATATCTTTATGGACAATATTTTCAGCATGAATACTGCCTAAAATCTCAGCCGTTTTAATAGCAATGTTAAGAAATTCCAGTAGGGGCAATGCCTGCGTGCCTGCTTCCCTACGCTCATTCATCAACAGTTTTAAAGATGACGCGCCAAAATCCTCAAGGATAATGACTAAAGTCCGCTGATAGGGTTTTAATTCATAAGCTTTAATTACTCCATCTAGATTCAGATTTCGGGTAATTTCATATTCTTGTTTATAGCGAACCAGTTCCGAATGTGTAGGATAGTCTTCTTTGAGGAATTTGAGGATAACGGGTTGGTTATCGTGTTGTCGCAAAGCCCGATAAACCGTGGAGTTGATACTGTCGTAAATTTGAGTGAGAATCTGGTAGCCGTTAATCTCGATCATTTTCAGGTTTCAATGATAGAAGAAAATGTTATTAAAGATAGTCAGCAATCATTATGGGCGAGCGCACTGATCTATTATAGTAGCTGAGGATGCTTTGATACCCATCCTAAAGATGAAATCTTCACATTAATATACTGTTGCACATCATCTAAGCTGTTCAGCATCTAAAACGCATATTGCATAGTATAATATGATGATATTTATAAAAAGTCAATGCCTACTAAAAACTTCCTCAGTTCCGAGACAAGGGAAAATCTTCAACAAGTATTAAAGGAGCATGAGCATCCAGACATTCGGCAAAGAGCCTTAATTTTTTTATTGCTAAATAGCGGAAATACACAAGCTCAAACTGCTGAACTAATAGGATGCTCTCTGAGAAAGATTGCTTATTGGAGCATTCATGGTGATCCTGATAATTTAGACACTTTTAAAGATAATAGGATGAAGGGTAATTACCGAAAAGCCACAGAAGAATACATTAATTTACTTTTAGAAACAGTTGAAGTAGAACCTGAGAAATATGGCTATGAATTCGGGAGATGGACAACAGC